>JAUVKS010000091.1 GCA_030596145.1 Pseudomonadota bacterium
GATTGATGCTATTATCCACGTATTGAGTGAAATTCTTCCCTTGAAGGCGGAGTATTCTGAGCGATTTTATAAAAATTACCAGGAGATGAAAGGAGTATGTTTTCAATGAGAGATAGAAAGTTGATTTATTGTTTGACGATCATGGTTTCCCTTTTATGTTTTTCTCTGATTTACGCATGTGCAGGTCGAGCTCCCATTCATGGAAAAGCGATAGATAGAGAAAAAGCAAAATTTTATATTGTAGGAGTGGGGGCGGGAGGGGCCGATTTAATAACCTTAAGAGCGATAGATTATATAAAAAGGGCGGACGTTATTATCTGTGGCGAGGAAACCGCGAAAAAATTCGAAAATCACCTTGAAGGCAAAAAAATTTTATTCCTTCCAAGGTTTCCTTATTGGGAATGCCTTGAGAGAAAATGTTCGGAACCGTCACACAAAGACAAAAAGCGATGTAAAGAACTTGTTTACATGAGAAAAGAAAGAGCGGCTTTAATCATAAGATACATCAAGGAAGGCAAAACGGTTGCTTTATTGGAAGGTGGAGATCCCTGCATCTTTGGCAGCCTTCGCTGGATAAAACAGGAGTTCGCGGATGACGAGTTTGAAGTGGTTCCCGGAATCAGTTCTTTTAACGTGGCAAATGCACTTTTAAAAAGGGAAGTGGCAGATGCATATGTGGCAGACCGGCAAACGAGGTCGGTAATTATAACTACCTCGGTTAGGGAAGGCGACAGAACGGACTCTATTGAGAATTTGGCAAGTCATCGTTCAACTATGGTTTTTTTTATGCCCAGAGAATTTGAGGAAAAGGTTCTTCCTGAGTTGAGAAAGTACTATCCATCTAACACGCCCGTAGCTGTGGTTTACAAGGCAGGGTATTCAGGTGATGAACAAGTTGTCAGAGGTACATTAGGCTCTTTTCCTTTTCAACCGCCTGAGCAGAGATGGTTGCGTTTGATATATGTAGGTGAGTTTCTCAAAGACGCATCTCAAAGCAATTGAGAGTGCAAACATCTTTGAATTGAATCATGAGAGACTTTATAACTTTTTGAGGAGGCCTGAACCCCAAAAAGGAGGTAATGTAGAAGAGAGCAATCCAGAAGTGTAAGATAAGAAAGGGTTGGGAAGGCAGCAGGAACCGACCAAAGTTTGCAAGATGCCTTCCAGGTGAAGCCCCCTCGGGTAGGGGATGCTTCGGTTGTTTTATACTGTCGAATCATTTCTTCATCGAACACTTCCATGGTGAACATCGACCCCGAGGACAATCTTTTTTAATATTTAGTATTATCAGAGGAGGACAAAAAATGAGGATTTTCGGAAAAAGATTGGCAATGTTGGGTCTAAGTCTGGCTTTAATGCTGGGTGTATTCTCTATCCCTGCCGGCGCACATTTTATGTGGATCAACGCGGGGGATTATACACCGCCAACAGAGAGGCCGGTGAAGTTTACCATTGGATGGGGGCATGCATTTGCCAGCCCTGTAGGCAATGTCATATACAAACAGGGAGGTCTTGATAAGATATATCTGTTTGATCCTGATGGTTGAAGTATCAAGAAGTCAGGAAGAGGTGAGAGAGAAGAAATAAAAGAATGTTTTGTTTTATACCTCGGAAGGTTACAAATTGCGCTTTTTTTGGTGAAAAATGAGCATAAAGAACAAGGCGCGAAGGCGAGGAATAGCCAAGCTTATTTCAAGCTAAGGGCAACGTAAGCCATTGATGTTCATGGCCAGTGAAAGACCGCAATTTATGGCCTTTCGAGGTATAACGCTGAATGAAACAATTAAAAAAGGAGGAAGAAATTATGAAAAAGTTAGCCGCCATTATTCTTGTGAGCATATTGCTCACCTTGGCCGCTACTTCGACGCAAGCTCACATGCTTTGGTTCAACACAAACGACTATGCTCCTGACCCAGGAGAAACAGTATGGCTTGAGATCGGCTGGGGACACAAATATCCCCGTCATGAGGCCATAAAGGAAGGTTGGATCGAAGATGTCTATGCGTTTACTCCCAATGGAAAAAAAATAGCCGTGGAAAAAATTTTTCCGGCATTTTACCGATTTACTCCAACAGTCGAAGGGGCTTACCAGATTATTGCGAAACTCAGATCCGGGTTTCTTTCCATAACCACGCAAGGTCACAAACTGGGAAGCAAAAAAGATGTGACCGATGTCGTCTCCTGCTTTCAGTACATCATGAATGCCAGGGCATTGATTGAAGTCGGGGGAAAGAAAGACGGCTTTTCCCGAAGAAGTGAAGAGCTTCTTGAAATTATTCCTTTGAAAGATCCTGCCAGCTTAAAACTGGGGGATATCCTGCCTCTGAAGATCATGTTCCAGGGCAAGCCCCTTGCCGAGACTAAACTCCAGGGCACATATTCGGGTTTTAAAGCCGATGAAAAAAACCATTGGGCGGTGGAAAAAGATAGTGATTCTCAGGGTGTTGTGCAAGTCAAGTTGACCTCAAAGGGACAGTGGATGTTCAAGACAAATCATAAAACCCCTTATCCTGATAAAACTGAGGCTGATGAGCACTCTTATTCCACTAGTCTTACCGTCGGTTTTTAAAAATGCTAAACCATACATCGTTATCCGTTTTCAGACAACGGCGAACTGATAATGGACAGGAAAGAGGGTACTTTAGGAACGGGGACGGAAGAAGAAAGAGTGCAAACAGGATATAACGTGAGGAAAGGCGTTGGAGGGAGATGTATTGCCCTGTTTCTGTAGAGCCATACATAAACATAATTTAGAAAGCGAGGGAAGACGAGATGTTTTATTTTAGATTAATATTTATGATTTCAGGCATACTATCTTTTGTTCTGTCTTCGCCAATCTGGGCAAATGAGATGGTAGAACAGAATAGAGATAAACAAGAGACCGTCCATCAGATCGGTAGAGTGGTAGTGACAGCGGATCAAGGCGGGATTAAAGGAATTGCCATTGAGCCGGGTATTACCTCTATTGATTTAGATACTTATCGTGGTTCAGGACGCGAGGAAACGATTCAAGATATCTTGCAGGGCATAGCCGGAATCGACATTCAGAGAAGTGCTCCTGCGCTCTCTGATGATAAGGATGTGGTAAAATTAAGAGGATTCGGCGGGAGAAGGTTCATGGTCCGCATGGATGGAAGGCCGATCAGAAATACAGGCGGATTCGGTGACACCTTGCTTGATTGGACATCGCTTTCCCTTGAAAACGTAGAGAGAATAGAAGTTATGCGCGGCGCCCATTCGGTCGTTTACGGAGAAACAATCGGCGGAACCATTAACATTGTCACTAAAAAAGGTGGGACAAGAGAGGATATGAAGCCGGAAGTTGTCATGGATGCTGATTATTCCTCTTATGATACTCAATCATATACAGTTAGACTTACGGGGAATGCAAAGTCCCTTGGTTATGCGCTGGCCGGCGGTTATCGATCCTCTGACGGCTATCTCAGAAACACTGACTATGAAATCAGGGACTTCACTGGACGATTCTCCTATCTTTTTCCTTTTGATGGACGGTTAACCGTTGGATATAAGATCAGCAATCAAGATAAAAGCCTTTCTGTGGTAAATGATCCTTCCGGAGCCGATTACGATTCTTCTTATCCCGATATACCCGTCGATGCTTTTGGTACCCCATATTATTCAGGTGGCGAAAATTTTTTCGATCGAAAGACTCAGTATTTTGATTTGATTTTCGAACAACCCACAAAACTTGGTGACTGGAAGATACATCTTTATAAAACCAGGGAAGACAGGAATCAAGTTATGAACCAATTTTTCATAGGTGATTATCGTAAGCATTGCTGGGATTTTATCTTTGATGACTACGGATGGATTGTCCAGAATCGAGTAAGCTTGTTTGATAACCACCACGTCACCTTTGGGTTTGACGGCAAGAATCTGTACGGCGAGTATTGTATGCACAGACCGCCCCTGGGCCCCACGGAGGCTGACAGACAGAAAAAGATAGAGCATCGGGCAGGTTATATAGAAGATTCATGGCAGATTACCGAAGCGCTTAATCTCACCATGGGTTTGCGATACGATGATGTAATTTTAAATTTTGTTGCCATAAGAGGAAACGAGATTTCTGTTAATGAACATATTGACGAATGGTCCCCAAAGGCCGGCCTGACATACGAATTGCAACCTGGTACGAGAGGTTTTGTTAACATCAGCAAAGCCTTCCGAATACCGACCTGGCAGGAATGGAACTGTATGGGATATTCTACAGGGAATTATATAGATAAGGAAACAGCCATGGAATACGAGGTGGGCGTATTAAAACAAATTGGCAGAAACAGCGTTAGACTAACTTACTACTATTATGACGTAGATAACTATATACTTTTTAATCGCACCAGCACCATGGCCCTTGCCATGGCAGGAAGACTTGAAGATGCGGTTTTCAATGCTGATTATCTAAAACTTCAGGGGATAGAAGCGGAACTAAATTTTAAGATTTTTGAATTTCTTAGTGGATATATTAATTATACTTACCAGGACTATGAGCTCGGGTATACGCCTGTTCCGGAAGAACAAATCAGCAATGACTCGCATCAGCTCCCACGACATAAAGCTAACTTGGGCCTTGAATGGGATCCCCTGGAAGATACGACAATTATGGCCGACATCAGGTATGTGGACGATAGGAAAACAAGTTTAAACGAAAAGATTGATGGTTTTGTAACCATGGATATGGGGCTTGAACAGTCTTTTCGGAACAAGAAACTGAGGCTCAAAGGTTATATAACTAATCTGTTTGACAAGGAATACGAGGAAACATACCTGATTCCTGCGCCGGAAAGGACATTTGGAGTCAACGTAAGCTATACATTTTAATGGCGGGACGACCTGTTAAATGAAAATATGGTTTTCGCAATTGTTTTTGCGGCAGGATTACTGCTTTTTAAACAGGCTTTTAGCAAAAAGGGAGGTTTTGGTGATGCACAACAAAAGAAAAATTTCAGGGAATCGGTTCGTAGCCATGGCAATGATTTTATTTCTGGCTATTTCGGTTAATTTTTGGATTTGTCTTCAGTGTGACGCGGCAACAAAAGAGAAAGGGAGCTTTTACCTGGTGGGTATGGGGCCGGGAGATCAGGACCTTGCGACCATCAGGTCAATGAAAATTGTTGAGGAGGCGGATTTGATCATCTGTCATAAAAGCCTCAATGAAAATTTTTTTCGTGTTCTCAAAAAGAAAAAGGTGATGTACATACCGGTGGATAGCTGGATATGGTTCGGTTACGGAAAAAAGGCGGCTGATTTTCAAGGCAAGCAGCTTGAAAAATTTCAATCCAGCGAAAAGACGCGTGGCCAGGTTATCACGAAAATACGTGAGGCAATAAGGAAAGGAAATAGAGTGGCAGTTCTGGCAAGTGGCGATCCACTCATCTACGGACCGTGGAGCTGGACCCTTGAGGAGTTTCAGGATCTCAATCCAGTGGTAGTCCCGGGAATAAGTTGCTTTAACGCTGGGCATGCTGTCCTGAAAAAGGATGTTACATGGAGCGATACGATCAAATCGACTATTCTGACCGCAGACGACTGGCCCGGGACAAAAGACACTATTGGAAATCTTGCCAGACACCAGGTTACCATGGTCGTTTTTACAATGGGTCTTGAGCTTAAAAATCTTATAGAGAAGCTTTCTACGCATTATCCACCACATACCCCTGTCGCTATTGTCTGTTATGCCGGCTACAAGGAAAAGGAATACGTTATAAGGGGGACACTTCAAACCATCTTGGACAAAACAGAAAACCAGAAACTCCCTTTCGAGCATTTAGTTTACGTTGGAGAAAATCTGAACTTTAAGTGGAAAAATAATTAGCTATCTGCTGAAAATTTTAATAGAAATTTTATGTGTCAGCTTTTTACCGAAAATATATACAAATAACAACCGAAAGGAATCGTTGTGAAGATAATGGAACCGAAAAGAGCATTATTCCAAATATTATCGTCAAGTCTTGTAGTTCTGTTTTTATCACTAAGTTGTCAGCACGTTGACATAAAAGACAGGTCAGCAAAAACAAACAAAGAGGAGTTATGCCTGGTTGGCATGGGGCCCGGCGATTCTGACCTGGCTACCTTCAGGGCAATGGACATTGTCCAGGAGGCGAATTTGATCATCTGCTCGAAAAGTCTCAAGGAAAGATTTTCCAACGTTCTCAACAGTAAAGAGGTGGTGAGTCCACCGGATGGTGTCTGGATATGGCACGGCTACGGGAAAAAAGGATCCGATTTTCAAGGTAAGGAACTCGAAAAATTTCGGGCCAGCGAAAAGGCTCGCGAGCAAATTATCATTAAAGTGCGTCAGGCAATTAATGAGGAAAAAACCGTGGCTATTCTGGACCACGCAGACCCTCTTATTTACGGTCCCTGGTCATGGATTCTGGAAGAATTCGAGGACATAAGCCCAACCGTTGTACCCGGTCTCAGCTCTTTTAATGCCGCTAATGCAGCCCTGAAAAAGGGAGTAACCTCCGGGAGACTTACAAAATCGGTTATCTTAACCATGCCGGACCTTCCCGAGATGTCAAAAAAGGACACGATTGAAAAATTGGCGAGGCACCAAGCGACTATGGTGATCTTTATGCCGACAGTTAGGAACACCAAACTAAAGGATCTGGTGGCAAAGCTTACCACTCATTACTCGCCGCAGACACCTATTGCTCTTGTTGCCTGTGCCGGATACCAGGAAAAGGAACGTGTAATTCGTGGAACCCTTGAGAATATCGTGAACAAGTTGGGAGATCAAAGTCTACCATTTGAACACTTGATCTATGTTGGAGACTTCTTGACTCATGAAATGAGACTCGAAAAAGGAGAATAACTCTGAAAAACAGACTGAACAACCATCATCTAAAAAGAGAAATTGGTCTTTTTTCCGCAACGATTCTGGTGATCGCCAATATGGTGGGAACCGGCATATTCACTACTTCCGGTTTCATCATGGAAGAGTTGGGCAATCCTCAGGCAATGCTTTTATGCTGGCTTGTCGGGGGCATTTTTGCCCTGTGCGGGGCGCTTTGTTACGGAGAGTTGGGCGCGATGTTTCCCAGAGCAGGCGGAGAATATGTCTTCTTGAGAGAAAGCTTTGGCAAAGGGATGGGCTTTCTCTCCGGCTGGATATCTTTAATTGTCGGATTTTCAGCCCCTATTGCAGCAGCAGCAATTGCCTTTGCCACATATTTTTTCCGCATACTGCCGGCTTCGTTTAGCGCAAAAC
>JAUVKS010000182.1 GCA_030596145.1 Pseudomonadota bacterium
GATATTGTATATTGTTTCAACTCCTATAGGGAATCTGGAGGATATAACCCTTCGGTCACTAAAAGTTCTAAAAGAAGTCAAGCTTATTGCGGCTGAGGATACTCGCAGGACGAAGAAACTGCTGAACGCATATCGAATTCAAACTCCCCTTACCAGTCTTTATGATCAGAATGAATTTAAAAAGAGCAGTTACTTGATTTCCAAGATTAATGAGGGAATGGATATGGCCTACGTGTCTGACGCCGGGACTCCGGGCATATCAGATCCGGGGTATATTTTAGTAAATAGGGCGATTGCAGACAGTATCAGGGTTGTTCCTGTTCCTGGTGTATCGGCCGTGATAACGGCACTGAGTATTTCCGGTCTGCCGATGGACCATTTTGTTTTTTATGGGTTTTTACCCTCTAAGCCAAATAAGAGAAAACACTTTTTAGAATTGCTGAAGGATGAGGTAGGGACTATAGTTTTTTATGAGTCTCCTAACAGGTTGATTTCTGCTCTTCGGGACATAGAAGAAATTCTGGGAAACAGGGAGATAGCTGTTACCAGAGAATTGACAAAAGTCTTTGAAGAAATATTGAGGGGAAATGTTGGGGAAGTTATGGACTCCTTGCAGGATAGGGTGATAAAAGGAGAAATTACTCTTGTAATTGCAGGGAAAAATAAGGTACCTCCTCAGTTTTCGAAAGAAGAAATAAAGGCCAGTTTTGAGAAATTACGAGAAGATCTTGAACTAACAACGAGGGATATCGTAAAGGTCATTTCCGAAGAAATGGGCATCTCAAGAAAAAGGATATACAAGGAAGTTTTGAAGCTGGTTGACAATACGTAGCGAGCGTGCTTCCTTTAAAATTGCTTGTTAAGTTGTAATAGCTGGATTAAAAACGGGAGGACATCATGGGCAAAGACGAGAAACCGTTGGAAAATGTAGAACGCTCTGTTAAAAATTTTCCTGTTGGTGATGTAAAAGCTACCGATATCCTGGAAGAAGCGACAGAGAATTTGTCGGGAGGAGTTTCCGGAAAGGAAGAGGAACCGCTAATGGATTTGACCAGTTTGTTGTCTGATGGAGAGGAAAAGTCCACAAAGGATGATGGAGAAACTCCTATTATAGAATTAACTGACAAATTTTCTGATGATAAGGATGATCTTGGGACTACTGGAGATAAAGAGAATCGGACATTATCAGAGGGTGATAAGATTTATGACTTGGTTGATGTCGTTGAAGAAGCTCCCCATGGGGGTTCCTTGGATCATGAGTTGGATGATGAAATCGTAAGAAGAGTATCTGAAATTGCTGAAAAGATTGCCAGAGAAATAGTGCCCGGAATTGCCGAAAGGCTTATCAGGGAAGAAATTGAAAAGTTAAAAAGTGGTGAGTAGAGACCTGGCATAGCCATCCCATGAAAAAAATATATTTTCTTGCACTCATTGTTTTTATTGTTTGTGGTTTTTGGCATCCGTCTGCTGGTGTTGCACAGCAGGGAATTAAACCCCTGATAGTCGATGTGGAAGGCACAGGCGTTGTGATTAAGAATAATGCTGCATTGGCTCGGGACAATGCAGTAAATGACGCATTAAGAAAGGCTGTGGAGCAAGCGGTGGGTATGTTTGTATCTTCGGAGACGATGGTTGAGAGTTATCAAATAATAGACGAGGGCATCTATAGCAAGGCTCGGAGTTACATACAAAACTACAGAATTGTAAATGAGAATCTCGATGAGAGTATCTATGTGGTGAAGGTAAGAGCCACCGTATCTGTAGCAAGCATAGGAAATTATCTCCAGTCCTCAGGTATTCTTATGGCAAGACAGGAAATGCCAAGAATTATGGTTGTCATTGCGGAACAAAACGTGGGGCAACAGTATTCCAACTACCGCTTGGTTTCGACAGAACTTACTATAAGTGAGGATGTTATAAAATCCAAGTTCTTAGAAAGGGGATTTACCTTTGTTGACCACATGGCTCTAAGGGATGAGATTGATGTCGAAAAATCATGCAGTGATGAGTATGCCGTGTCTTTGGGAAAGAGGAAGGATGCGGAACTTGTCATTGTGGGAAAGGCTCTGGCAAGATATTCTGGGGATGTGGCTGGTACAACCATGAAATCTTTTCGGGCCAATATCACGGCTAAGGTTATAAGAACGGATAACGGGGTTGTCATAGCGTCGGCAAGTGCCCAAGGGGCAGCCATCAATGTGGATGATCTGACCGGAGGGTCTGAGGCGATTAATAAAGCAGCTCGGCAGTTGGCAAATCTTTTGAGGTCACAGGTTATAGACAGGTGGCAGAAGGAAGTCGACTCGACTACAATGGTTACTATGACTGTTCGGAGAATAGAGAGTTGTTCCGATTTTGTCAGATTTATGGAGGCATTAAAAACAAAGATAAGAGGGATAAAAAATATTTTTCCACGGAGGATGGAATCTGGTATAGTTAGATTTGATCTAAATATAAAGGGAAATGTTCAATCTCTTGCGGATAAACTTGCCGCGAAAAACTTCAGTGACTTTTCGCTTGAGATAACTAATATTAATCGAAATAGCATAGAACTGAATTTGTCTAAATAAGATAAGTGTTCAGTAAAAAGGGGGGATGTAAATGTTTCTTGGCAAGACAAAATATATATTTTGTCTGTTGGTGCTTGTCTGTTTTATTTCCGGCTGTGGATCGAAAAATCTCTCCACAGTTGTTACCACTAACAGTGAAGGGGTTCCAAGGCTTGTTGCAGTATTGCCAGTGGACAATAAGACATCCGATGTTCAGGCAGCCCAGATTCTAAGGGTGGAGATACTTGAAAAACTATATTTTAAAGGTTATCCAAAGATACCTTTAGATATTATTGATGAGAAACTCTCCAAAGTTTATAAGGATACAGGAGGTATGGGGGGAAAGGTTTCACCAAAGGTAATAGGAGAGTTGCTTGGCGTGGATGCTGTGATGTATTGTACCTTGACAGAGTGGAAAACGTCTCCTATTTTTTTTTATGCACCCACGACTGTTTCCGCATCCTTTGAATTAAGGAGCGCAAGGACAGGTGAAACGCTCTGGAAGGAGCACCATAAGGTTGTGAAAAGAAATTATGGTTTTTCCCAGAAAGGGCTTAAGATGAAATCATGTCAGGTTTATGAAATGGCTGTGCAGGAAGTTGTGGAGAGGGTCATGGCAACTCTGCCTGATGGTCCGGATTCCGCATGAATGAAGTATTTGGCTATCAGCCGTCAGCTATCAGCGAAAACAAAGGGTTAGATGGAACATCCCTCAAAGCTGATGATAGAAAATGGTCCCGTTGCTAAACTAAACAACAACTTCTTTTATGAAAAGGATTAAGGATGAAACTTAAGAATACCATAGTTTTGTTTTGCACAATTTTTTTTATTCTTATCATTTCGTCACAGCAAGTTTGTGCCGGAAGGCTCATGACGGTAAAAATCGGTAAGGAAGAGGCTAAAGTTAACTTTCTTGAGGGAACAGCCTCCGTTATTCCAGAGGATGAAAATGAATGGCGTCTGTTGGAAGTTGGGAATGTCTTGAAAGGGGGAGACAGGGTAAATACCGGCTCGAAATCAAGACTGGAAATTGTCTTGCACGATAATACAATTCTTCGCTTTGCAGACGATACGCGTTTTAAAATTCTCCAGATTGACAGCAGTGGGAAGTCAAAGACAAGAAATGTTAAGGTACATTTAGCTCTGGGCAGAACTTGGGCAAACGTGAGCAAAACCTTGGGTGTACGGTCTGATTTTGAGTTGTCCTGTGAAAATGCGGTTGCTGGGGTAAGAGGAACAATATATAGAATGAATGTAAATGATGATAAGTCAGTTTTGGTAAGGGTCTACGATGGCATGGTAAACGTTGGGGGGCGTGGAAAAATTATTGAGCCACCAACAACAATAGGGGCTCCACATAAGATTTCAGGACCGACGGTTGTTCCCGGGCCTAAAAAAGTGACATTGGAGGAGTGGACGTATATCGTTAAGTCTATGCAGCAGATTAGAATAAGGGCGGATGGTACGGCGGAGAGACCACGGGATTTTACCGTGAAAGAAGATAAAAACGATTGGGTTGATTGGAATAGATCAAGGGATAGCTTATTGTAAAATATGAACATACCGAACTTCTTGTCCCTGATGAGGATATTCCTTGTCCCGGTTCTTGTCATATTCTTAATTCAGGGTTCATTTCTTAATGCATTTATTGTTTTTATCGTTGCGGGTATTAC
>JAUVKS010000081.1 GCA_030596145.1 Pseudomonadota bacterium
GAACGGGATGCGTTCATATTGCTCCGGGCCACGGGCAGGAGGATTATGAAATAGGACTGGAATATGGATTGGATAATTATGCTCCCGTTGACGATGATGGGAAATTCACATCGGATGTTGATTACTTCGCAGGGGAGTTTGTCTTTGACGCGAATGATTCGGTCAATAAGAAATTAGAAGAGGTCGGAGCCTTGCTCGGGCTGTCAGACATGGAACACTCCTATCCTCACTGCTGGAGATGTAAGAATCCTATTGTCTTCAGGTCAACTGAGCAGTGGTTTATTTCCATGGACAAGAATAAACTGAGGGAGAATGCTCTGAAAGCTATAGATAGCGTTCAGTGGATACCCTCATGGGGCCGTGACAGGATATATGGAATGGTGGAGAACAGACCTGACTGGTGTATCTCCCGTCAGCGCTTGTGGGGAGTTCCTATCACGATATTTTACTGTGAAAATTGCAAGAACGATTTAATGACAAAGGAGATATTGGATCATGTTGTCTCGCTGATTAGAGAATATGGTGCCGATGTCTGGTTTGAAAGAGAAGCGAAGGATCTTTTGCCGGAAGGAACGGTTTGTCCGGTCTGTGAGGGAGACAGCTTCACGAAGGAGACAAATATTCTTGATGTATGGTTTGATTCGGGTGTAAGTCATGCGGCAGTACTGGAAAAATGGGGCAATCTCAGATCCCCGGCGGATATGTATTTAGAAGGCAGTGACCAGCATAGAGGATGGTTTCACTCTTCTCTTCTTGAATCTGTGGGAACCAGGGGAAGGGCCCCCTATGAAAGTGTTCTTACCCATGGTTTCGTGGTAGATGGGGAAGGGAAAAAGATGTCTAAATCGGTTGGTAACGTGATCGATTCCCAGGAAATTATTGATAAATACGGTGCAGAAATACTGCGGCTCTGGGTTGCCGCTGAGGATTACAGGTCTGATATCCGGATTTCTGATGAGATATTGAAACGCCTTGTGGAGGCTTATAGAAGGATTCGCAATACGAGCAGGTACATATTGGGAAATCTGTACGATTTTGACTGTAAAAAAGACATTATTTCCTATGATGAAATGGAAGAGATGGACAGGTGGGTATTGCACAGGCTTGCCGAGGTTATCCGTCGTGTAAAAAAGGCTTATGATGATTATCAGTTTCACATAGTTTACTATACCCTTTACAATTTCTGCACCGTTGACCTGAGTTCCCTTTACCTGGATGTCTTGAAGGACAGGCTATATACCTCAAAGGCTCAGTCGAGGAAACGAAGATCCGCCCAGAGTGCTATGTATTTGATTCTTGAATCCATGGTAAGACTTCTCTCGCCGATCCTTACCTTTACTGTCGAGGAGATTTGGGCTGGTCTGCCTGATTATGACGGGAAAGAGGAAAGTGTCCACGTGACACAGTTTCCGGAGGTTAATCCCGAGTATTTGAATGATGATTTGAATGAAAAGTGGAAAACCTTGCTCTCTGTAAAGAGCGAGATTTCGAAGGCGATAGAGCTTGCAAGGCAAAATAAGGTGGTGGGACATTCCCTCGATGCCTGCGTAAAGATATATGCCCCGGAAAAACTTAGTAAATTTCTGGAAGATTACCATGATGAGATGAGGGCCCTTTTGATCGTGTCCCAGGCAGATATTGTTGATAAGGATGAGATCAAGGATCCCTATCAGAGCAGTGAATTTGAAGGACTGAAGATATGGGTTTCAAAGGCACAGGGGGAGAAATGCGAGAGATGTTGGATATACGACGAAACGGTGGGAATGGACGATAATCATCCAACAATTTGTAAAAGGTGCCTTGAGAATCTTTAGCGTTCAGCTGAACGTTGTCATTCCCGCGGAAGCGGGAATCCATGTAGTGCAGGGCTTTAGTAGCCCAGCCCCCCGGGAATGTTGGTTTTACCATTAATCTAAACTTTGAACTTTTGGAGATGTTATTTGAAAAAGAGGTATATATTTCCTTTTGTTGTTATGGCGCTTGTCGTGCCCCTGGATCAGATTACCAAGTTTTATATAAGTTCAAGCATGTCCCTTCATGATTCGTTTCCGGTCATAGATGGGCTCTTCAATATAACCTATGTCAGAAATACCGGTGCTGCCTTCGGATTTCTTGCCAAGGCATCCCCGATGATTCGGTGCACTTTTCTCATTGCAGTAACCGTTGCTGTCATACTCCTCATTATCTATTATATCTGGAAGGTCAGAGACGAGGAGAAGCTTTTCATTTTCCCCCTTTCACTCATATTGGGTGGAGCCGTGGGGAATCTGATTGACAGGGTACGTTTTGGAGATGTGATTGATTTTCTTGATTTTTATATAGGTTCTTACCACTGGCCTGCCTTCAACGTAGCGGACAGCGCCATCTCAATCGGGGCCATTATTCTTATCTTTGAGGTGTTAAAGGGAAAAGGTAAAAGTATGCAGTGACGGGTGAGGGCTATCGTCACCTTGAGACCTTTGCAAAACGCCCCCTTTCGCCCAATTTCGGCGTCAGGCTTAAATTATAATCCTCAAAATACTCAATGTATTCCTGCGGTTAAAATTTTCGCCTTCCTTGAACTTGAACGAAATTGAACATTTTTCAAAGGTCTCACCTTATGATAGTAACATTCAGATATTTCCTTCCCCATTTGAGGGCGTCATCACGGTCTTTGAAGAAGACATCTATGTGATCTCCTTTAATGTCTCTTCCCGTATCGTGAACCTCTCCCCAGCCGTAGCCCGGGACGTACATCTTGGTACCATAAGGATATCTTCTGATATCTGCGGCAATGGTTCCCTTTTTAGCTTTGGTTCCGTTTGAGGTAATCCCCACCTTTTTCCTTCTTCCTTTGTTTGGTCCGTAAGCGTAAACAGCCGGGCCGATGCACCCATATTTCCTTTTCCACCCGCATGATTCCGGGCCTGCGTCGTCGGCGGTTACAAGCATCCTCCTGACTTCTTCTTTTCGGCCTTTAGGAAAGAGGCAGCATCCGCAAAGAGAAAAGATGATTATGAAGAGAATGATATGGATAGGAAGAATTTTTTCTCGCAGTTTAGTCATGATAAATCCCTTTATCTGGAGACCCGTGAAAATATAATTCTTTGATGCTCAAAACATTTTTTCGACAATTCTAAATCTCGCTCCACTGCAAATCCAAAACTCTCCGCCTACGGCGGATCAAACATTGAATTTGCAGCCGTTCCGCTGCGATTTGACCGGGGGCGCATCCCGCAGGGGGCGCAACAATGAAAGACATTTTCCTTACCGGGAAGTGCCGCCACAGGCGGGCACTTCCATCGTGACCGAAAAAAGCTTGATTCGCTCTCAGAATCATATTTTCAAAAATCTATGCAGTTTTTGGTGGTTTTGCAAAGCTCTTTATCTGCTCTTAGGGGAAAGCTACCACAGCAGTTTCTTTTATTTCAAGGCCTATCTCATTAAGTTAGGGAGGAAGAGGGCGATTTGAGGGAAGGGAATTAAAAGGAGAGTTCCCGCTATTAGTGCCAGAAGCAAGGGCAAGGCACCTTTAAATATGACTTGGAGTGGCACGTCTCTGGCTACACCGCTGACGACATAGACGTTAATCCCGACCGGTGGAGTGATCACACCGATTTGCGTTATCAGTACGATTATTACACCGAACCATATCGGATCATAGCCGAGTAGAGTGACTACCGGATAAAAGATGGGTACGGTTAGCGTAATCAGTGCCAGGGCGTCGATGAAACAGCCTCCTATCAGGTATACTAAAATAATCAAACCCATGATGGCATAAGGTGGCAGGTGTGATCCGGATATCCAGTTTGAAATGTCGAAGGGGATCCTTGTTACGGCAAGAAAATGTCCGAAGATGGTAGCCCCCGCCACGATCACAAGGATCATGCAGGAGATCCTTGTTGTTTCAGAAAGAGATATGATAAAACCCTTCCAGGTTAGGTTACGCCTGATAAGAGCGAGCAGAATGGTGCCGAAAGCGCCGATGGCTCCCGCTTCCGTTGGTGTAAAGAATCCTAAAAAAAGTCCCCCCATCACTAATATAAAAAGTATCAATGTTTCTATGAGTCCTGAAAGGGATGCCATTTTCTCCCTGAAGGTTGTTTTTGGTCCTCTGGGAGCCAGCTCAGGTCTTAGATGTACCCAGATGGTTATCGTCAGGATGAAGAGTATTGTGAGAAGCAGGCCGGGTAGAATGCCGGCCATGAAAAGTTTGCCTATGGATTGTTCAGTCATTATTCCATAGATGATGAAGATAACGCTTGGTGGAATGAGTATGCCGAGACTTCCCCCGGCAGCAACCACACCCGTCGCCAATTCTGCTTTGTAGTTATATTTTTTCATTTCTGGAAGTGTAACCGCTGCCATAGTAGCTGCCGTTGCATTTGTCGAACCGCAAATCGCGGCGAAGCCAGCGCATGCCCCTACTGTGGCAATGGCCAGACCTCCAGGCCAGTGTCCCATGAATTTGTATGCCATGTTGAAAAGCCTGCCGCTTATCCCTGAATGGAAGGAAATCTGTCCCATCAGGACAAACAGGGGTATAACGGTCAGATTGTAGGACCCGAATACGGAAAAGATATCTTTTGCAATGAGATTCATTGACGCGTCAAAAGAGACAATATATCCGAACCCTAGAAAACCGATTATGGCCATGATAAAACCAACCGGTATTCTGGAAAAAATGAGTACAATGAGGGCGGCAAGACCGATTAGGCCTACAATCGTCGGGGTCACTTTAGTACTATCCTTTTTAGTGATTGGAGAAATTCTATCAGCAGCACCAGGCAGAGCATTCCGGAGCCTATGGCTATTCCATAAACAAAGGGATAAATCGGCATCTGGAGTGTCATGGAGACCTCACCCGTGCGCATTAGATTCGATGCATACAATATGCTCTGCCATGTTATCAATCCGAACAAGGCCGTGCCGAGAAGGGAGTTAATGCCGTCAATAATAATTTGTGTCCTTTTAGGGAGTTTCTGGACGATAAATTCGACGGAGATATGTCCCCGCATCACCGAGGTATGGGCCAGGGAAAAAGAGACAACAATAGCTCCTAAAAGGCCGACCATTTCATAGGTACCGGGAATTGGATGACGGAAGAGACGTAAGGTGACGTCCGCGCATGTGAGCGCCATCATTGCCACGACTGCGGCCGCCGCTACCCAGTTAAATTTCTGTGCTATTGAAAAGGTTGATCTTTCTAAACGGGACATTAATCGTTTTCCTTATTATAATCCCCCTTTGTAAGGGGGGATTATAATATTTCGTTATCTGCTTGAGACCTGAGATGGATGGGGGTTACTTGTAACGCTTGCTGTATTTTTTGATGAGGTTTTCTGTTTCCGTTACCGCTTTTTGTCCGGGCAGGCCCTTTTCTTCAGTGGTCTTTATATAATTATCTATCATCGGGCTCACAGCTTTTTTCCACCTGACGGTTTCTTCTTTAGAGAGGGGGATTATCTTATTGCCAAGACTGAGTGTATATTTGCGGCCTTCGGAATCGTTAGTATCCCAGACTTTCCCGTGGACATCAACCCACTCATTGCTGACTTCTTCAATGATATTTTGTGTCTCCTTTGGGAGAGAGTTCCATTTTTTGAGGTTCATTACCACAAACATGGCGGTTGTGTAACCAATGCCGTAGCATTCGGTTGTGTCTCTAATAACTTCACCCTGCCTCCATCCCTTAAGCACTTCCATGGGGCCAAAGGTGCCTTCAACTACTCCTTTCTGGAGGGATTCATAGGTTGAACCCTGGGACATGGCCACCGGCACACCGCCCAGTGCCTTTACAACCTTTGCACTCAATCCGGTGGATCTTATTTTCATGCCTTTTAGATCCTCCAGCCTTCTGACCGGCTTCTTTGTGTGGAGAAGACCGGGGCCGTGTGCGTGGATGTAAAGAACTTTCACATCATCAAGTTCTTTCGGCCGAATCTTTTTGCAAAATTCGTTGGCCACATGTGTGGCGACCTGACCGTTTGGATAACCAAAGGGGAGGTCAACGACTTCCACTACAGGGAAACGTCCCCTTGTGTAAGCAAAGCATGACATTCCTATATCTGATATTCCATTGACAACTCCGTCATAACACTGGGGTGCCTTTGTCAGGGTTCCTCCGGGGAAAACGGTGATTTTCACTTTTCCACTGGTGCGTTTTTCTATTTCTTTTGCCCATGATATCCCTGCCTTGCACTGGCCGTGGGTGGCGGGGAAGAAGATGCTGTAGGTAAGATTAACGGTATCGGCCTTTACATCGGAGATGCCGGCCGGCATCAGGGATACTGCAAAAAATGTTAAGGTTAATAATAATGTTAGTAAGAGTACATTCTTTTTCATTTTTTCTCCTCCAGAATTATTTTTTTGAAAACTTGTTCTCTTTTATGATGAACGAACGGTCATCGAATAATGTGAATACAATCTTATAAATTTTGCTATTTGATACAGAAACAAATTGGTGAAGCGAGTTGATAACTGGAAAGCCTGCTTACCCGTCTTTGAGACAGGCAGCAGGCCTCAATACATGTAAAGACTCAGATAGGTATGGCTTTTATGGGGATGTACGTTGAGTTTCATCATTGTCTTAGTGAATAATCGCGACTCTATACGAGTGGGATTTCTGTTTTATTTTTCTTATCTTGTCAAGTGCTATTCTTCACGTTAAATAGCCTTATGTTTTTTGCCGAAAAAAAGTATACGAATAGATCTTATGTCCATTGATTTAAGTGACTATTTATCTTCTTTTTTCTTAGCTTCCTTTTTCAACTTTGCAAGCTCTTCCTTGTATTTTTCTGCCTGTGCTTTTATTTTTTGCATCTCTTCTTTAGTCTTGTCCAAATTTTCCGCTTCAGCCTTTGCTTTTGCTAATTCTTCTTTGGTTTTTTCTAACTCTTTTGTTTTCTGTTCTTTTTCTTTTTTCTCTTGCATTTTTTCTTTTAATTCATCCATCCCAACATAGACTGCAAGAGCACCTCCCAATAAGAGAGCAATAGGAATTCCACCTGCGAGTAAAACGAGAAATTCTTTCCACCAGAAAATTAAACCGATAAGTCCCAAAATTACTGCTCCAACACCACCTGCTAACACTGTCATAGCTATACCCCCTTTTGTTAATAATTTAGGATCAGAACGATTGTTCTGATGAAATGGCACAATCTCACAATAAAACGCGTTATTTTTTAACACAAAAAATATACATAGGCAAGGCGAAAATCAAGAAAATATAATTCTTGATAAAAAGTATTTTTTAAACTATATGTCTAAATTAATCTAAATGGCAATTTGTGGGCCAGATAGTTGAAAAAGTTGTATAAGTATCCATCATTCAAGTCAAAACTGAATCTTTTTTCTTCTTCGGGAATGTGAGCCCTGCGGGGTAGAATCTACCAAGGGAAGAGGGAATTTGACATTTTGTATGGTGGTGCATCAATTCCAGAAAGGAAGAAAAGGTTGATTGATGGTAGAACCCGATTTTGAGAAGAAGGAAGGGCTAATACCGGCTATTGTTCAGGATTATAAAACAAAAGAGGTGTTGATGTTGGCCTATATGAATAGGGAGTCGTGGTTGAGGACATTGGAAACAGGTAAGGCTACCTACTGGAGCAGGTCAAGAAATACTTTATGGGTTAAGGGAGAGACATCCGGTAATATTCAGCTGGTTAAAGATGTTTTGATAGATTGTGATTCTGATACG
>JAUVKS010000173.1 GCA_030596145.1 Pseudomonadota bacterium
TTCCTTTTCAAGGGTGCGGGAAAATTCCTCAACGATACTCGTGGGACGATGTACCTCCCACTCCTCAACATGCCTCTCTATGAGGGTGGCTAAATGGAACAAAATCTCCAAATCCACCTCGATAGTCGCGCGGATACCGAATCGCTTTACTTTAACGATAACTTCTTCCCCGCTTTTTAGCCGAGCACGATGGACCTGGCCGATGGAGGCAGACGCCTGTGGAGTCTCTTCAAACTGATCAAACACGTCCCCTATGGGAGAGTTCAACTCAGTCTCAACAATTTCTTTGACCTGAGAAAACGGAAATGGGGGCACACTTTCCTGAAGTTTTGACAGTTCCATTATGTATTCCACCGGGATCAGATCCGGGCGGGTGGAGAGCATCTGTCCCATCTTCACAAAAGTGGGGCCCAGCTCCTCAAAAGCCATACGCACCCGCTCGGCCCTTGTCAGCATCTCTACCTGTCCACTATGCTTCTTCTTGGAAACCATCTGCCTGCCGACTTCGAGATACCGCCCCAGATGGAGTCTGTCTACCATGTCGCCAAAACCGTACTTAAACAAGATGGTAACTATCTGACGATACCTGTTGGCATGCCGATATGTACGGGAAATAATGCCGGTCTTACGGTTAAACATCGGCTATTCCTTATCCTTCTGTAACTTCTCCATCCGCTTAATTTTTTTCTTAAGTTCTTCTACCTCACTTCTGGTGGGTATTTCCAGCTTCTTCAATGTGTCAGCCACGAGCTTCTCTACCCTTCCCTCCATATCCTTCTTGTACTTTTTGGTTTTTTCAACGAGCTCATCGACCATCTCCTTCCCTTCCTTCTCCGACAGCTCACCCTTCTTGACAAGTTCATCGATTATCTCTTCGATCTTCTCCCTTGTCATGGCAGCCAGTCCTGCACCAACCAACATGGTTTTCTTAATAAAATCAAACATGGCCATCCTCCTTTTTATTTATTTGGTTCCGCCAGTCAACCTGTCGGCCACTCTTTTGAAGTGATAACAATAGATCATAAGTCTCATGGCTTCTGCGAATCTTTTCGGACGCTCAATCCAGAACATTTTAGATGGAAACTAAATTTCGGAAACATTATCACTTCGAGATTGTTTAGTATTATAGCATTATTTACAAGTGGGCGGAAGATTTTACACTCGGTTTCATACAGCATACATCCTTTCAAATAACTTAATTTACCAAAATAGATATAGCTTACTAATATTTAATGATATTTCGTTTGGTGCACATGTAGGGTGGGGATTTATTCCCCACCGTCTTCGGTGGCATATAAAATGCCACCCTACAATATTATAAATGTAAGGTCGGTTTATATTCCCGACAGCTATAAAAAAGTTACTTCCTATTGTAATGCCGACGTGTCGGCACAGTGGAGCTTTTTACATGCCTAACATACCATCACAGCCAAAAAACTACTATTGAAGGCACTATCGCTATTAGAGTTACAATTCTTGTGTAAGTGTTCACCATATCAAGAAGACCCCTTACTCATACCAGCAAGACTTACGCCCGCCAGACGAACGGCGGATCTTCGACCCTGCCCTACTCCCTGATCCCCATTGACCTTTCCAGCCTGGCCAGCGCAATATTATAATAACTGAGTGCATTATAGTAATTGGATTTCGCCCTGGTGAGGAGGGTCTGTGCATCGATAACATCTGTGGAGGTTGCTACCTGCTCCTTATATCTCTCCTCATTTATCCTGAAATTTTCCTCTGCCTGTTCGATCGCTTTTTGGGCTACAAATATATGTTTTTCAGCCTCCCTTAAAAGAAGGTAGGAATCCTTTACCTCAAGCGCTATCCGGTCATTCACACCGACAAGTTCGTCTTCAGCCTGGTTCTTTCTGCTCACATTGAAATCAACATTATGCTTTGTCCTTCCCCATTCCCAGAAATCCCAATTTGCCACCGCCATTACATACCAGTTCTCCTGATCCATGTACGCGCTTCCCGACAGATCCGGATCGTCTCCAAACCTTGAATAGTTCCCCACAAGGCTAATGGAGGGGAAAAACTCACTCCTTGCCAGACTAACCACTTTTTTCGCCTGTTCTATCTTTATAGAGTATGCCTTAATTTCAGGTCTGTTTTCAAAGGCGCTCTTCATGCACTCATCAAAACTCTTCAGGAAAGGCTTATAGGAGAGAATATCCTCTACTTCGACAGGTGTATTTATCCCACGGCGTAGCACCATATTGAATTTCGCCTTTGCAAGCTCAACGCTATTTTCCGCCCTTACAAGAAACTGATTGCCGTTAGCAAGTTCGACCTCAGCATAAAGAAGATCGTTTTTTGGTATTATTCCTACATCGTAGAAATTCTTTGCCACATCACGGTGTGCCTTCAGCTGCTCTACCGACTGCCTCGCCACATCCAGAAACCTCTCGGCCTTGAGTATATTAAAATAGGCTACTTTGACCTCACGGATGATATCCAGAATTGTTGCTTTTTCCTCCATCCGGGAGATATTCTCTCCAAGCCTGTTAACCCGATAGTTCGCTAAGATGCCACCACCTGCAAAAAGTGGCTGCTTTAACTCCAGTGCCCAATTGTAATTGTCTTTCGTTCCTGTAATAATGGGGGGAAATCCTGTCAACTTAACCTCGGGAGCCTCATTTAATCTTGTATAACTATATGACGTACTCAGTTTGGGCAGAAAGGCTGTAAGGGCTTCTTTCCTCATGGATTCTGAGGCCTTCACCTCTTCCCTCGCTGCATTGATTATCACACTCTGCTTCAGGGCCATGTTAATACTTTCCAGTAAGGTAAGCGGCAATACTTTTTCTGCAGATAACGCAGCCGTGGAGAAAAATAAAATCATCAGAAATGCCGTTACGATCTTCAAAAAACAACTTCTCATCGCCATCCCCATCTACCCCCTTCAGAATAATCGGAACTTTGCTTTTCATGAATATCTGCCAGCAGTTTATATTTTTTTCTATAAAATTAAAATAAGAAAAACACAATGAACAGTTTCCTGAATGGGTAAAATGGAAGAATTTACGGTAAGTAGTCTACAATTTCCGCTGCGCTTTTTATTATGAGATCTGCCCCAGCTTCACGCAAGGTGTCAGCTCCGGCATATCCCGTAAGGACGCCTATGGTATATGCTCCCACTTCCTTTCCTATACTTATGTCCATAGGATGATCACCCACCATGGCGGAATGTTCCGGTGCGGTATCCAGTGCGTCAAGGACTATCCTGAGGTGTTCCGGGTGGGGCTTTACATTATTGGTAAGCTCTCTCGTAATGACCGTCCTGCAAAAATAATCTATGTCAGGAAACACTTCTCTCACAGCTTTCTGACAGTTCCTTGTCACAACACCGGTCCCTATATCACGGGCTTTCAGATAATTTAGCATCTGCCTTATGCCTTCAATAAGTCTCCCCTCTTTTGCTGCCTCAATTTCGATGTCGCTTATCAACCTGTTTGCCCTTTCGATATAATCAAGCTCCTTTTCCGGACTGTGCATGGAGATCAAATCGCTTCCTGCTTCGATCATTTCCAGTATAAAAAGATCCTTCAGACCGTCCAAGGGGACATTATAGGTTGAAATGAGATCCATGACGGAGCTGCGCATAAGGGAAAAATCTATATTCAGTTTTGCAAGAGTGCCATCAAAGTCAAAAACAAAGGTTTTTATACTACCAACTACCATCATATCAGTACCGTCGCTCCACCCTCCGTATTCAGACATAAGATAAAATAAAGTACATAACCGTTACTGCTCTGTCAACGCTTACTTTTTTCGTCTCCCGGTCAGGTAATCGGAATACAGCATCTTCCTCACAATTCTTTTTGAATGGGACTCAGGAAGCTTAAGATCAAAGACGATTTTAAAAAAATTCATGATAATATTGAAAGTGGCTCCCCACAGGACCTCGTCCTGATATATGAAACATGGAAAATGCCATGCTCTGTCGACATCTTGCTTCAGTTCACTGGAAGCCTCAACTAAACAAAGTCCATAGTTTTCATCTTCAAAGAACTCCCTTAAGGGGATTTCTATAATCTTTTCAACCTCCCAGTTGGGGCGAAAATGCCAATCATTTTTAACATAACCCACCAGGGGAAAGATTGTCCTTCTGAAAGTTATCAGGTCAGCACAGGACAGCGGACCTAAAAACATAACGTTGAAGGGATTGAGCCCTACCTCTTCCCAAGATTCTCTCAAGGCATTGGTTAGAAAAAGTGTAATGTTTCTGAAAGTGGATTTCCCCCTTTTTTTAGCATATTCCAGCACATCTTCCCGCAAGATTGGTGAAAATCTGTGAGCTACAAATGGTCTAAAGAAAGGGTCCAGGAAAGTGCCCAACATCCCTCCAGGACAACTGATGTCTCCAGGCTGGGGCACCGTTGAAGCACGTTTGATAAGTTGAAAGACAAACTCACCCTGCTCCGGCTTTCCTCTGAAAAAAAGCAGGAGCAATACCCCCGCGGCCAGCCA
>JAUVKS010000213.1 GCA_030596145.1 Pseudomonadota bacterium
GCGCGCTGCTGAAATGGACATGAAGATGAGGGTGTATTACTCCATTATATGGTCTAAGATAAAAGGAAAGTGGGTACTTCCCCATGGCATATTACCCGGTGAGAATATCGGGGCCATTATAGACGCAAAAATCCTGAGAAACGGCACGGTTGCCGATCTCAGCTTTGAAAAACGATCCGGAAATAGATACTTTGATGAATCCGCCATGAGGGCAATCAAAAAAGCCAGTCCCTTTCCACCACTGCCGAAATGGATAAAGGGGAAAAGCATCGAGGTTGGAATAAGATTTCATTCGTCGGAAATGCGGTAGATAGACTTTCATTAACACTCTTAAAAAAATTGGGGGCATTGATAAACATGGGAATAGAACTCTGATAGCGAATCAAGATTTTTTCGGTAACGATGGAAGTGTCCGCCCGTGGCGGCACTTCCCGGTAAGGAAAATGTCTTTCATTATTGCGCCCCCTTGTGGGATGCGCCCCCGGTCAAATCGCAGCGAAACGGCCGCAAATCCAACCTGTTTGAGCCGCCGCAGGCGGTGAGTTTTGGGTTTGCAGTGGAGCGAGATTTAGAATTGTCGAAAAAATGTTTTGAGCATCGAAGAGATCTATTCCAAAAGTTTTCAGTTTTGAGAGCGAGACCAGAATGGTATGAATAAAATAAAACAGTATACAATCACATTTGTTGGAATCCTTTTACTGGTTCTGGGATGGAGTCATTCCGCCTGTGGCAAGGTATATATAGATATAGATTCTCCGACCTTTCAAAAGTTTCCCATTGCAATCACCGATTTTAGCAACTTAGGCGGCGGGGAGGATAAAGAAAACCTTTCGGCCTGGTTTGCAGAAGCCCTTACAAAGAGTTTACAGATCACAGGATTCTTCCGCATGATAAACAAAAATGCTTTTCTTGAAGATCCGAATCGGCAGGGAATCACGATTGATAGCCTCCGATTCTCCGACTGGATAAGTATCGGCGCCGAAACTCTGGTTAAGGGAGGATTTCAATATGACGGTAAGGAAATCTCTGTAGAATTTCGCCTTTTCGATGTGATTCAGGGGAAACTCATAGTCGGGAAGAAATACTGGGGGAAATTAGAAGACAAAAAGGTAATGGTTCTCAAATTTGCCAGCGAAATAATCTTCGCTCTCACAGGGGAGAGGGGAGTATTTGACACTAAGATCATCTTTGTCCGGAAGAAAGGTAAAACATCAGACATATATATGATAAATTTCGACGGCTCAGAGTTGGTGAAAGTTACCAGCCAAAGATCCATTATCCTTTTACTTCACTGGTCTCCTGGTGGAAAGGAAATTTCCTTTACATCATACGTGTCGGGAAATCCTGATCTCTACATAATGGACATGGCCAGTAGAACTGAGAAGAAAATCTCCAGTTTCAAAGGTCTTAATCTGTCCGCCCCATGGTCGCCGGATGGCAGGAAGATCTTACTTACCCTCAGCAAGGATGGCAACGAAGAAATATATGTATTGGATCTTAAGAGTAATAAGCTCAAACGCCTTACCCACAATCATTCCATTGACGTATCCCCCACATGGTCGCCTGATGGCAGAAAGATAGCATTTGTGTCAAATCGTTCCGGTTCCCCACAGATATATCTTATGGACGCTGATGGGAAGAATGTGAGAAGGCTCACATACGTTGGCAACTATAATACATCCCCCACATGGTCACCCAGAGGACACTGGATAGCATACGAAGGAATGACAAACGGATGCTTCCAGATTTTCTCCATCGATGAGGAGGGCAGTAACATGATGCAGCTCACCTTTGATGAAGGAAGTTGTGAATCTCCCTCCTGGTCTCCCGATGGAAGATATCTGGTTTTCAGCTCGAAGAAAAACGGAAAGTCCAGAGTCTGCGTCATAAATTCTAATGGGGCAAATACAAGGATATTGCACGAGGGGGTGGACATTAACAAATGCCCCTCCTGGTCTCCTCGTTTAAATTTATATTGACCAAAGCTATAATCTTATGCTTTACTTTCAAAAAGGAGGGAATATTGCAATGAAAAAAAACTTGACAATTATGGGAATTGTTGTGCTGGTTTTAGGGCTTTCCATAATCCTTGTTACAGGATGTGCAAAGAGGGGAGTTGTAAAGGGAGAAGCAGTCGAAGAAAAGCGAGTAGTAGTTCAACCCTCCGAGGCTGAACTACAGGAACGGGCAAGAAAGGCAGCATTAAGAGAAAAAATGCTTACCGAAAAGGAGGCTTCCCAGTTTAAAGATATTCATTTTGACTTCGACAAATTCAATCTCAAACCTGAGGACAGAGAGATACTCAGACAGCATGCGGACTGGCTCCTTGAACACCTCAATTTCGAGATAGTCGTGGAGGGGCACTGCGATGATAGGGGAACCATCGAATATAACCTGGCTCTTGGGGAAAGACGGTCGGTAAGTGCTGTGAAGTATTTAGTCAACCTTGGTGTAGACAGGGAGCGACTGACCACTATAAGTTACGGAGAGGAACTCCCGTTAGATCCAGGGCACAATGAGGAAGCCTGGGCAAAGAACAGGAGAGCTCATTTTGTTGTTACCCCCAAAAACTAAGATCAGAATCGGAAAGGTATTTGAACATTGAAGAAGTGTGTATTCCTTATATTGACGTTCTTTGTAGTATCTGGTTTTGGTTGTGCCACTGATCAGGATTTGAAGAGGGTTCGACAAAACCTTACACAGGAAATCATCACCCTGCAAAAGAACGCGGAAGAAAGCAGGAAGCTAAACAAATCTCTACGGAAAGGGCAGGCGGATATCAGTGCGGATATGACCGATCTGAGAGATGACATTCAGGAGCTCCGAGGAATGGTTGAAGAACTCAGGAGAAATGTCCTGCCCGGTAGTAAGGATAAGGAGTATGGCGAAGATATCAGAAAAAAATTAAGTGCTATCTCCTCGAAAATAAATTACATAGAAAACTCTCTCGGGATAGAGGGGAAAACAGAAACACTGGAAGGCTCTGAAAAGAAAGGGAAAGTTGGTATCACCCCAACAAAGAC
>JAUVKS010000207.1 GCA_030596145.1 Pseudomonadota bacterium
TGGCGAAGATATCAGAAAAAAATTAAGTGCTATCTCCTCGAAAATAAATTACATAGAAAACTCTCTCGGGATAGAGGGGAAAACAGAAACACTGGAAGGCTCTGAAAAGAAAGGGAAAGTTGGTATCACCCCAACAAAGACAGAGAAAAAGACAGATAAGGAAGCAACTTATGCGGCGGCATACAAGACTTTCCAGGAGGGCAAATATGACGGGGCCAGGAAAGAGTTTCAAAAATTTCTGAAACTCTTTCCCAAAACGGAACATTCCGATAATGCTCAATTCTGGATCGGGGAGTGCTATTTTTTTGAGAAAAAATATGAAAAGGCAATCCTCGAATATGAAAAAGTAATCAAAGACTATCCCGAAGGGAATAAGGTTTCTTATGCCCTGCTGAAGCAAGGCCTGTCCTTTCTGAAAATCGGTGACAAATCAAGCGCAAAACTTCTCTTGCAACAGGTTATTAAGGACTTCCCCAATACAAACCAGGCAAGAATAGCAAGGGCAAAGTTGGTCAAGATTAAGTAATTGCTCAGTTGGTAAAGGCACAGAGAAAATATGTTCTGTTGGTTTGATTAGTTAACCAATGAAACTAAATGAAACTAATAAAACCGGCATGTATCAATCTATAAATGTCGGTTTAATACCAGCGGGAATATCGAGATCAAACAGGTTCGCATCCATATCTTGATCTTGCGAAAGTTGAACATCTAAATAGCGGATGTGTGCGCTTGATCTGTCGGTTTTCCCGGTCATTATCATCACTTTTCCAGGGATGGATATCCCACTGATCCGGTTGTGGTCTTTAAGTCTTGCCCTGTATAAAATCCTGCCGTCATCACCTAATGCCTCAATCCTGACCAGATTGTCACATCGATCCACCCAGAGTGATTGAACCTTTTTGTCTTTAGATATAACATCTATCCGGTAGAGTTCCCCTTCAATGCATCCTTGCAGTGTCATGTTTTGCCCTTTTACGCGCGGTGGTGTCCCGACAAGTATTGATACGATATCCTCTACCTTCAGGTTTATGGGGAAAAATGTGGTGAGGTTTTTCCTGGTAGCCTGACCGATATAAAATTCTCCTTTCTTCGGGAGAAACACCTTCAAGGAATTTCCACTTACGGACAGAAAGAAACTGGAGGGACCGATTATCGGTATAGCCTCCACCCTGAGAAATGAGGGCTTCTTCACGATCAGGGCTACCTTCATCGAATGCCTTCCCTTGGGTGTATTTACAGAGATATTGGCAAGGGCCTTTAGTGTGTCTTTCTGGCTGTCTGTTCGGGAAATCTTTTTCAGAACATCTGCAGGGGACAGGGCATACCCCTTGAATGGGACTGCAACCTTCTTGGGGGCACATCCGGAAAAGATCAGAAAAAGGGATAAGCACAGAACTGTCAGAATGTATTTTTTCATTTGGAGTATCTAAGATGAGCTAAAGTTAAAGAAGTGTAAAGTGAACTGAAGTGCCTAAAGTTAAAGATTTTGGTCATTTTAACCTTAGATCACTTTAGGCACTTTAAACTTTAGTCACTTTTTCACAAGCACATCTATCTTTTCTTGCAATGTTTTATTATCGGGATTTAATTTCAGTGCCCGCTTGTATGCCTTAAGAGCATCTTTGAACCGGCCAACTTTTGCATAGGCATCCCCGAGGTGCTCAGCAATTGTTGGATCATCTGGCAGAATATCTGATGCCTTCTCCAGATATTTTATGGCCAACTTCAGTTTGTTTTGCTTGAAATATACCCAACCGAGGCTGTCGGTAATATAGCCATTGCCTGACTTCAGCTTGAGGGCCTTTTTTGTCAGCTTCTCAGCTTCATCAAGTTTTATACCTCTGTCGGCATAACTGTAACCTACAAAATTGAGTGCATTGGCGTTTTCCGGGTTAATTTTCAGGATCCCTTCCATTTCCTTGATGCTTTCTTCGAATCGATCCGTCTTCTCATAAAGGACGCCAAGCTCGTAGCGAAGATCAACATTCTCTGGAAAGAATTGCAGACCTTCTTTTAACGTTTCTTCTGCAACCTCTAATTTATTATCTTCCTGATAAAGAGATGCAAGAAAACCGTAAAGCCTGCTGTCACCCTTTTTTTTGTCAATTGCATCCTTGATCAATCCTATGGCTTCGCCGGTGTTACCCTCCTTTGTCAGGATTGTCCCGATGTGAATCTGCGTAATTCCATATAGATCTGCCTCTGTCGGTATCTTCTGGAATTCTTTAATGGCTTTTTTGTACAATTTCTTTTCTTTGTAGGCCGCTGCCAGAAAATACCTTGTTTCATGGTCGATTGAAGATTCCTTCAGCAGAGCCAGAAACTCCTCGATGGCTTCACTATATTTTCCCCACTCAAAATAAGCGAGTCCCAGCGATAACCTCACCTCTCTATTTGAACTATCCAGTTTCAAGGCATCTTCAAACTCTCTTATAGCCTCGTTATATTTCTGTTCTCTCAAGAAAATTTTTCCCACTCTTATCCTGACATTGATCCTGCCGGGGTAAAACTTGATTAGCTTTCTGTAGTTCTCTATTGCGCAGTTGTTCCTTTTTTGAACTTCATACATGAGTCCCAAATCAATCAACGCCGATTCAAACTCCGGTTTTATGGCGAGGGTTTTTTTGAACCATCGTTCAGCTTCCTCATACAATTTCATTTCGGCATATATTTTTGCAAGATAATAATGGCCCATCAGGTTGTCAGGATCGATTTTGAGCAGATCCTTCAATGTCTTGACTGCCTCTTCATATTCATTGTTTTCCGAATAGATGACACTAAGATAGAGATAGGATTCGAGGTGTTTCTTGTCTAATTCTATTACTTTTATAAATTCTCCTGCCGCATTTTCATACTCCCTCAAGCTGAGGTATAACCCACCTAGCAAGAGGTGGATATTTACATAATCGGGGTTATGGATAACGGATTTCTCGCATAGTATTACGGCTTTATTCACCCTACCCTTTTGGATGTAGAGGGCAGCAAGCTCCGACACCAGATAGGGAGATCTGGGGTCAAAACTCAGGGCCTTTTCGTATTCTCTTATAGCTTCATCAAGATTACCATCAAGAGTAAAAAGTATTGCGAGAGAGTAATGATAAAGGGCGTTCGGCGCAGATTCTTCCATGATTGGCATGGTTATCGGCTTTCCACGCCAGTCGGCAGGGAGAGTACATGCAATCAGAGGCAATAGAATAATTATACAAAGAA
>JAUVKS010000058.1 GCA_030596145.1 Pseudomonadota bacterium
AACAAAATGAAGTCGGGCTGAATGAACAATACCTCCCAGAATGGAAAGCCCAAAGTTAAAAGTATGTCCTAAGATAATAACAATAACGGCAAAAAAGACTCCAACAACCGGCCCCAGAGCCTCCTTCACCATTCCGCCCAGCTGATTCATTACACAGGCAATGGCTGAAGTAGCCATCCCCAATCCAAAAAGACGAGCATACGAAAGAAGGTCTCCGATCAGCCCTGTTAAACCATATACATTCCACAGTCCCACTCCGATCCGAATACCCAGATTCTTACTATCGGTAGCAAACAACAGGGTAAAGAGAACACCCAATGACAAAAATCCTATCCCCGCGTAATAGAGGACCGGATTCATGGCAGAAGCTGAACTGGAAAACCAGACCACCCTGCTCACCAGCATAGTCGCGCCCCAGAGCACAAACATAATACCAGACTGATGCAATTTATCAAGATATGAGGGTGATCCCATTATTCCAAGGATATATGAGATGGAAAGATGCACCACACCCAGCCCCAGTGAAATGTAAAACAACATCATAGGATCACCATAACCGATGGAAACATCCGCCAATATCCAAGCGCGACTGGTAAAACTATAACCGAAGACAGATCCGGTAATTAAGCCTATAATTATGGTAGATACGGCAAATAGCTGACACATATACATGATCGGGCCTAATCCCTGAACTTTCCCCCCCCATTTCTTCCTTGCCCAGTGAGCCAGCAAAAAGAATACCAGACCGTACCCTGCATCACTAAAACAAATACCGAAAAAAAGAATCATAAAAGGAGCAAAAAAATAGGACGGATCTACATTCCTGAATCTGGGCAGACCGTATAACTTGAGCAAGGGTTCGGTGGCCCTTATAAACCAATTATTTTTTAACAGTATAGGTGGTTCCTCTTTCTTTAAGGGTTTTCTTGTTGTTACCTGAACATTAAAATCGCTTTCTTTAATCTTATTCAGAAGTTCATCTTCCCGTTCCTGGGGCACCCACCCCTGAAGTCCGAAAAGGTACTCTTCAGAGTAAAGTTTTGCTTCATTCTCCGTATAACTGACATGATTCAAGGCATCAGTATACCGGCTGCGCAACACATCAATCTTATCAGCAACCCCCGAAAGTTCTTTAACTATTTCAACCTCTTTTACCAACAAGCTATCGATCTCTTCTTCCGCGCTCCTGAGCCCCATTTTAGGCAAAGGCATGAGCGACGCACCAGGTATGTCAATTGCCTTTTCACTCGCTATAGTAAAAAAGTGAACCTCACCTTTTCCGGGCACTACCTCAAGCAAAACATCGTCAGGAACTTTAACGGTTTTCCACTTTTTCTCGTCAATGCGAAACCTTTGCACATAAAAACCTTCTTTTTCAAGCTCCTGAATTTTCTCCGGGTCGAAATCACCCCACACAGAAAGATCGCCTACGAGTCTTCGCAACTCATGTATTCTGTTTTGCGTTTCCAGTAAAAGAGACAGCTTTTCGTCCGCATAAGACACAAGTTCATCATCCGAAACAGAAACCGGAGTTTTATTCTCCATTTTTTTATACTGCTTGATTGCGTCAACAATTTGACTGATCTTTCTGAAATTCTGCAGGGCAATGGTATTTTTCTTTCCAAGATCACCATCATTTTCAGCTATTTCTTCAACATGCAAAACCCCGGCTTCCTGGAGAAAGCCAACCACTTCTTCTCGGCTGTCAGAAGTTCCGACTAAGAAAACCCTGTTCATTTTGGTTATAGCCATGCCCTATCCCCTTGCTATTGCGTCTAAAGCTTCTCTCGTAAGTCTCTTGGCAACTTTCGCCACCCCAACGGAAGCGGCCTGTTGATCCTGGAGATAAACACTAATTTTTCTAATATATCTACGACAGTCAGGAATGAGCCTCTGTTCGTAAAGATTGATCCTCTGACTCGTCTTTATGAAACCGGCGTTCAGTGCCTCTTCTTCTTCCTTTAAAATCTTTAATGCTTCCCGAAAGGATATAAGCCTGCGCGTCTTTTCTATCACCTCATCGAGGCTATAAGTCGTGGCAAAAATGCTGTACGGCGTATCCTCAAAAACCACACCGGCAAAATATGGCACCTTGAGCCCCGCAACATTACTTATTGTCACTTCCACTTCCTTGATCCTGACAAAAAACCGGATGTCCTTCTCCAACTCCCAATATAACTGGGACCATGATGAAATCTCTTTCAACAGCTTGTCAATATCATCCTGCTGTTCTTTGATTTTCTCACGCGCCGCAGTTAGCTGCATAAGGAGTTGCTGCTTTCTGGCTTCAAGAGTAGGAAGAAAACGCCGAAACATCCCCAGCTTTTTCTTCTGCTCCCTCAATGAAACTTTATTTAATTTAACTCGTGCTGCCATAATTATTTGGGCCAGTACTTATCAATAAATTCCTGTTTAATTCCAACGTCCTCAGGGCCGAAACACTCGGCCATGGTCTTCCATCCAAGATCAAGAGCATCGTTTATGCCCAGATCCACATTCAAGTCCATAAACCTGTCATAGAAGAGCTCCGCATATTTCAGATACTTATCATCTGCTTCGGTTTTCTCAAAGCCCATGGAGAGTTTCTGCTCTACCTCCCGGCTTTCCGCGAAGAGCCTGATCATGCTGTTCATAATGTAACCATGATCTTCCCGGGTGACTTTGCCGATCACCAATTGCTTCAATCTGGAGAGTGAGCCAAAAGGTTCAATCACCCCAGTCTTGAGATAAAACTGACCTTCAGTGATATATCCTGTATTATCGGGAACAGGATGGGTAACATCATCGCCCGGCATGGTAGTCACAGCAAGCAAGGTAATACTTCCCGCCCCCTCGAAATCAACTGCCTTTTCGTAACGGGAGGCAAGATCACTATAAAGTGAACCGGGATAACCCAGATTCGACGGCACCTGATCCATCGATATGGCAATCTCCTTTATGGCATCAGCAAAAGCCGTCATATCAGATAAGAGAACAATAACCTTTTTGCCCTGTATCCCAAACTGCTCCGCAACAGCCAACACCATATCCGGAACAAGAAGCCTTTCTACCGTAGGATCAGAAGCAGTATTAATAAACATTATAGTTCGGGACAAAACACCCGCTTCTTCAAAGGCATTTCTAAATTTGAGATACTCATCATATTTTAGCCCAATCCCTCCCAAGATAACGATATCCGCGTCAATACGCACTCCAACACGGGCGAGAAGCTCATTATAAGGCTCGCCAGCCGCGGCAAATATAGGAAGCTTCTGACTTTCGACTAATGGATTAAATACATCTATCATGGGGATCCTGGTTTCAACAAACCCGCGCGGTATGATACGCTTTATGGGATTAACGGAAGGTCCGCCTATGTTTATCCTGGGCAATGCAGTCAAATTGGGTCCATTATCTATGGGATCGCCGGAACCATTGAATATCCTGCCCAACAGCGCGTCCCCAAAAGGTACCTGCATCGGATGATTCAAAAATCTCACCTCATCATTGGTGGCTACACCTCTTGACCCCGCAAAAACCTGAAGTGAAACTTCGTCACCCTGTAACCGTATCACCTGGGCAAGCGACACCCCGAACTTGCTCTTCACGGTAGCAAGCTCTCCATAGCTAACCCCCTTTGCAGGCACGGTTATTATATCACCCTGTATCCGTATGATAATGGAATGTTCTTCAATCATGCTTGCTCCTTTCCCAATATCGATTCGATTTCTATTCTATATCTCATATATTCCTCTCCCTTAAAGGGACAGTACTTTAACTGGAAGAAAAGGTTCTGCAGATGCGCCATCTCTTTTCTGGTCTCTTCTTTGGTTTCAAAGGTAAATTGATGCTGCACCATACCCATAAGAAGATGGAAATCTGATAATTGTCTCTCTTTGGAGGTAGCGCACTCAACACTGTCGAATGCGTCTTGCTGGAGACAAACGGCGTCGATCATTTCCGCTTTTAGATAAGTAATCAGGTCATCTGTGCTGACACCTTCTTCTCCTACCACCAGCATCATCTGGTGGATATCACTTCCCCTCAACATCAGGGCGTGGGCCTCCTTTACCAGATCAACCCAACCCTCAGAATATTCATTTAACGAGTCTTTAGTCTGGTCTAAATAGAGACTCCACGAGATAAGCGGATCAATGGCGGGATATCGTCTCTGATCGGACCTCGTTTGTGAAAGACCATAAAACGCGCCGACCACCTTGAGTGTATTCTGGGTAACAGGTTCCTCAAAATTTCCTCCCGCCGGAGAAACCGTTCCCATAAGGGTTACGGATCCGGAAGAACCGTCATATAGCTCTACAACCCCTGCTCTCTCATAAATTGTGGCAATCTGACTTTCCAGATAGGCGGGAAAAGCCTCCTCACCGGGAATTTCTTCCATACGGGCAGATAGCTCACGAAGAGCTTGAGCCCATCTCGAAGTACTGTCGGCAAGAACCAATGCCTTAAGTCCAAGCTGGCGAAAGTATTCACCTAACGCCATCCCTGTATATACTGATGCCTCCCGCGCCGCAACAGGCATAGATGACGTATTACAAATAATAATCGTTCTTTCCATCAAGGGTTTTCCCGTCTTTGGATCTTCCAGTTCAGGAAATTCACGGATTGTTTCCACAACCTCGCCCGCGCGTTCCCCACACGCAACGATAATAACAATATCGACCTCAGCATATCGAGAAATAATCTGCTGGAGCACAGTCTTACCGGCGCCAAACGGACCCGGAATACAGGCTGTTCCCCCCTCAGCCAGAGGATAAAAAATATCAATGAGCCGACACTGTGTCATAATCTGGTTTACAGGCAGCAGTTTTTTTTCATAAACCCGAAGCGGCATCTTAACAGGCCATTCCTGGCTCATGGTTACCGGTATCTCTTTACCGTCATCACCCGTCAACACCGCTATGGTATCATTAACCGTATAAGCGCCCGCGGGTTCGATATTTATAACCTCATACGTCCCCTGCAAACGAAAGGGAACGGTTATGTGGTGTTCAAAAATGCTTTCAGGAACCTTGCCCAGGTAATGCCCTGCTCTGACCTTCGCGCCTTTTTCAATGGTGGGTGTGAAATCCCATTTCTTCTCCCCATCGAGGGCATCGAGATATTGGCCACGTCTCAGGAAAAACCCTTCATCATTTTCCAGCTCTGCCAGAGGGTTTTGAAGACCGTCATAAATGTTTCCAAGAATTCCAGGACCGAGTGTAGCCGATAGCAACTCGCGAGAAAACTCCACTTTGTCCCCTATGCGCAGCCCACTCGTGTTCTCAAAAACCTGCATGTCTATCTGCTGGCCTCGTATCCTGATCACCTCGGATTTCAGCGGCACACCATCGCAGATGATATAAGCCACCTCATTACGCATTACCGCCGACTCCACCTCGCATGTCACCATTGGACCGCTAACACCAACCACGCGTCCTTTTTTTACATCACTCATACTTGAACTCCTACACTATCAAAAAAGGTATTTAAATCATAAGGAGAATTCATCTTTGCCCAGCGATCGTAAACCATCGCCTCTGCCAGATAGGCAAGTATTGCATTAAAAGAAAAAGGATCACTGCCCTCACAGTGAAAAATATATCTTAATCGCGCTTCATCCAGGTAGCGCTCAATCAAGAGAGGGTTTTGTCCCTCGCCTATCTTAGCCATAACGGCTGAAAAATCAAACTTCCCAAAATCCGTAAGCATCATATAATCCGCGGGCTCTTCACTTCTTTCCCGCATTCTTAAGGTCACCAAAACGTTTCGCAATCCTACTTCCCACGGAATGTACTGGGTGAGATACGCACAGTTTAACTCCATTGCCAGAGAATGGGTATGCACATAATAAAGTTCCCACAATCTATCGTACACATAGCGGCGATTAATGCCCTTTTCCCGTTCATCAATGAAGTCTTTTATAAAGAGTGGTAATTTCTTTTTGTCTTGCAGGTCTTCATGTGTCAGCATGCCACCTTCATCAAAGGTGCCTTTACCCAGAGCAAGGCTCTCAAAATTTGACACATCGATTGACAAAAGATAAGCTTCAAGGAGAGGATAATCATCCGCCTCAATGTTTCTTCTAACCATCCCTGCAATCTGATCAAAGGGAATAGGCATCTCCCCACCCAATTCTTCAGGGAGTGAGGGGAGTAAGCAACTTAAAAAAGCGTAGGAGGAACCCATAACTGGAATTATTTCTCCTCTTCGGTAAAGAAATATTTTCTAAAACGAGGCGAACAAAATTCAGAAAACACCTCTACCAGACCTTCACTAAAATTAAAGTGACTCCCTGTTCCCTCAATACCCATTTTCAACCCAAAAGATACCTTATCAGTAAAGTGAACAACTAAATGCGAAAGGGACTTCTCTCGAAATCGCTCCAGGAACCACTTCTGTAATTGTGTCTTTTTATCTTCAGGAAGAAGAAACTCTATCCTGTGTTCGTCTCCACGGTTTTTGCCAAACTCAGTAACGAGAATTTCTATTATCTTCTCCATGAATTTTTCATTATCGAGTGTTGACTTTATTTCTTTACTCACCGTAGGCTCAACTATAGCACCCTCCAGTTTTTCCTGCACCTTGATGATGAAGTTACTGGCAGCAATGGCCAAATCCGCATCCATCTGCCTCCGGGTGTCTTCCGCTTCCTTCTTTGCTTGTTCCTCAAGCTTTACAGCTTCACTCCCGGCTTCTGTGATTATTTTCTCAGATTCCGCGTGAGCGTCACTGATAATTTTTTCAGCCTCATTTTTTGCCGGAGAAAGAACTTTTTCAGTCAGTTCGGCGGTAATATCTCCCAACGTTTTTGTCATGATTCTCCCTTTCACCCCTTCTGCCCCTACCACCTCAACGAACGAATGGCCGGGTTTAGTATTTCACAAAATATCTTTACACGAAACTTTCAGGCTGGAGGGCAAATAAAATCCACCTTACCGTATTGAGTCGGATTAAATGGATTGCTCGTAACCAGCCTGACCACCAACGCGGGCATCCTATACTCCAATTCTTTTTCAAAATCAAGTTTTTTTTATTTTTTTAACGAAAATGTATGAATATGCAGTATTCAAGACACACATTATCTGCTATTATACATAAGCAATGTTGTCAGGGATTTCAGCATTTTGATGCTTCTCCGGATACACCGTGTAATTAGTATATGCCATATACTCTCAAATAATTAAGGAGGGCAGAATGATAAGGGATTTGATACAAAAGAACAGAAGTTACCGGCGATTTTATCAGGATCTTGTAATAGAAACGGGAACGCTAAGAGAACTTGTTGACCTTGCGAGGCTCTCCGCCTCAGCAGCAAACATGCAACCTCTGAAATATATCCTTTCCTGTGATCCTCAAAAGAATGGGCTTATATTTCCACATCTTGCATGGGCTGGTTATCTGAAGGACTGGCCCGGCCCGGCGGAAGGAGAAAAACCATCGGCGTACATTATCATACTCGAAGACACAGAGATAAGCCGCTCTATTGGCTGTGACCACGGAATTGCTGCTCAGAGTATCCTTCTGGGTGCAACAGAAAAAGGTTTCGGAGGCTGCATGATTGCCTCAATCCAGCGGGAGAAACTCCGCGAAGTTCTCAAAATACCATCCCGCTACGAAATACTGCTTGTCCTTGCTCTTGGTAAGCCAAAAGAAACGGTTGTAATCGAAACAGTCGGGCCTGATGGAAATATAAAATACTGGCGTGACAGCGAAGGCAAACACCGTGTGCCAAAGCGCTCCCTGGATGATATTATAATTGGATAAATGTATCATATATGACGGGATGCGGTGGCATATTAAATGCCACCCTACAAAACTGTAGGGTCGGGTTTTATACCCGACCGAGTGCTTCGCCTGAAGGCAATGTTTTTCTCTCACTTTCTGAACGGGTCATTTAAAAAGGAGTATCGCCTATGCTTAATACAGAAAATGCCGTCTTAATTGTTGTCGACATGCAAGGCAACCTGGCCCATTCGATGTACGAGAAGTACCAGCTTTTTGAAAACGCCCAGAAGCTGATCAAGGGGATACAGGTTTTTGAAGTGCCAATCATTGTAGCGGAACAGACCCCCGAAAAACTTGGACCGACAATACCTGAAATAGAGCAACTCCTCTCCGGTATTCAGCATATAAGCAAGGCGAGTTTTAACTGTTTCGACAATGAACGTTTCTTGAAGGAGTTCAAGGCACTGGACCGGAAACAGGTTTTGATTATGGGAATTGAGGCACACGTCTGTGTTTATCAGACAGCCATGCATCTGCTCAATATGGGCGGTTGTGAAGTTCAGATTGTTGCTGACGCCGTCTCTTCAAGAACAATGAGAAACAGAGATACAGGGCTGGAAAAGATGAGAGACAGCGGCGCGAGCCTGACAAGCACGGAGATGGTGCTGTTCGAATTGTTGAAGACCGCGGAAAATGAGAAATTTAAGGATATTTTCAAGATTGTGAAATAAACGGATAATATTACCAAAGATACTAAGGAGAAGGAGATTGTGATTATGGCCGGTCTGTACTTCGAGGATTTTAAGGTTGGCGATACATACAAATCAACCCGAATGACCGTAACGGAAAGTCAGATTATCGATTTTGCAACGCAATATGATCCGCAACCATTCCATACCAACATCGAAGCGGCAAAGGAATCGATTTTCGGGGGACTGGTGGCAAGCGGAATCCATACGGTTGCATTAGCCTTCAGATTGTTTTTCATGACCGGCGCACTCGAGAACAATCTCGGGTCTCCCGGATTTGACGAACTGAGATGGCTCAAACCGGTCAGACCCGGCGATACGCTCTTTGCAGTCGGTGAAGTTATGGAAACGACCCCATCAAAAAAACATGATGACCGCGGCACAGTCCGCTTTAGATATTCGAGCCATAACCAGAAAGGGGAAATGGTTTTATCAGTTATTGGAAAACAGATATTAAAAAAGAAGCCGATTTAGTATTTTTTTGTGATTTCCTGTTTGGATTCGAAGGACATAGCAGATAGCGACACTCTAAGAATGAACATCCGAATAGCGATATGTAACCGCTGTCTTGATTTTACAGGTTTTGAGATTTTATCAAGCTGTACGTAATTTTAGCTTCAATAGCATCAATGATGGTATTAAACGAATACATTGATACTATCGAAGCTAAAAATCAGGTGTTGTTATCCCTTGCTAAACAAAAAAAGGCCTGCTCATGTTTGAACAGGCCTTTTTACTCTTTTCAGTGGATGTTCTTTATCCACTAATGTGAAGGTGCTTCCTTTTCTTCTCCGTAAACCTCCAGTTTTCCTTCTTCTTCCATTTCTTTCAGCCACTTCGGACACTGTTTCTCGCACCATGATCTC
>JAUVKS010000194.1 GCA_030596145.1 Pseudomonadota bacterium
TCAAGACGGCAGGGTGAAGGGGTTCATATAAATAGGTGACTCGTTCATTAACCCTGTCAATCGCCAAGGTATACTGAATCAGATCGTTGGTACCTATGCTAAAAAAATCTCCCTCCTTTGCCAATTCATCAGCAATCATAACGGCAGACGGAACTTCGATCATAATCCCTATTTTTAAATCCTTACCAATTGGAATCCCCTCAGACAAAAGTTCTTCCTTTACTTCTTCGAGTATCTTTTTGACATCTCGAATCTCTTTCACTCCAGAAATCATGGGAAACAGGATGCCGGTATTTCCATAGGCGCTTGCACGCAGAATTGCCCTCAACTGCACCTTGAACAATTCAACCTCTCGCAGGCAATACCTGATCGCTCGTAGGCCCATTGCCGGGTTCATCTCCTCAGCCAATCTGGGGTCGGAAATGAACTTGTCACCGCCAAGATCAAAGGTTCTGATTGTCGCCCATTTAACGCCATCCCCTTCTATTACACTTTTATAGTTTAAAAAGTGTTCCTCTTCAGTGGGAAGCCGCTCTTTATTGACATAAATAAATTCAGTCCTGTAGAGACCGACACCATTAGCCCCATGAGCCACAGCAGAGGAAATCTCTTCGATAAATTCTATATTCGCTCCTATACCCACACTATGGTTGTCCTTTGTTACGGCAGGAATCCATGCACCCTTAAGCAGGTCTTCTTCCATGGCCATATAATGTTTCTTCTTATCCTCGTACCGTTTTATTACCTCCAGATCCGGATTGACGATAACAAAACCTGTAGTACCATCGATAATAACCTCGTCATCCGTGCTAACTTCACGGGTAATCCTTTCCAAACCAACCACTGCAGGGATTTCAATCGACCTTGCTACAATAGCCGTATGGGATGTCTTTCCACCAATATCAGTGGCAAAACCTATAATTCTTTCAACCTTCATCTGAACCGTATCGGCAGGAGAAAGGTCTCTTGCAATAATTACGACTTCTTCACCAATATCAGAAATGGTTTCACGTTTTTTCCCGACAAGATTTTCCAGGATTCCCTGCCCCACGTACTCCACATCGCTGATCCGCTCCCTGAGATAATCATCTTCCATCTTGTTAAATACTTCTCTGTACTTATCAATGGTTATTCTGAGCGCCCACTCTGCATTGATACACTTATTCTTTATGTTCTGTATTGTATTATCAATTAACATCTTGTCTTTGAGAATCATGGCATGGACATCAACAATGTACAGTGATTCTATGCCCTCATGATCACTAAATTTCTTTTTGATTTCAGAAAGCTGTCCCTCCGATTCCTTCAAGGCCTTTCTGAACCTCTCTATTTCTCTGGCCACAAGATTATTATCGTCCAACCTGTAACATGACACTTTAGCATCCAGACGATCGAGGATATAAGCCTTTCCGATGGCTACACCCGGCGACACTCCTATTCCTTTAAGCACAGAAATTCTTTTTTCCTCACTAACGCTCATCAATCTTCTCCAAATTTATCCTCTATAAATCTTCCGAGGCTCTCAATGACATTACGGGCATCCTCTCCCTCCGCCCTGATCGTGACCTTGCTTCCTTTTGGGCAAGCAAGCGTTAGAATATCCAAAAGACTTTTCCCATCGACTTCCATTCCGTCCCTTTCAAGAAAGATCTTTGATTTAAATCTGCCCGACTCACGAGCCAGTATAGCTGCAGCCCTTGCATGAAGGCCTAATTCATTTATTATTGTGAAGGTTTTTGTTGCTATCGTTTCACTCATATTATGATATCACAAAAAAAAGGATTGTTGCCCCGTAAAGTATATTCAAGGGAGATATCCCCTTTTTTATTACAAAAAAACAAAGGAGAACAATAATCAACATGAAAACCTTTGCCCATATTTCAAAATGACATATACAGGAACAGGAATAAGCGATAGAAATAACATAAGTAAGAACTCCAAGAAAAATTACCGATATCCACCGTATTCTTCTTGACATTCGAGGCAAATCCATCACCCTAATAAAATCAAATCCACCCTTTCCCTTACTGTAACCCTCAATAAATCCCTTCAACCTGACCCAAATATGAATAGGATTATAAATCAAAAGAAAAATGAGAGGAGCCAAGAGGAGCCCCTTAATTGCCAGGGCTACCCCGACAATAGCCGAAAAGGGCTTAAGAGAACCCCAGAAAAAGGGATCTCCCATAGCTGCATAGGGTCCCATGAGAGTCTCCTTCAATTTATCTGCTTCCGGACAATTACCATCTTCACATAAATCTTCCTCCAGTCTCAACACAGATCCAATGATCGGCCCCGACATATAGGGATGAGTATTGAAAAATTGAAGATGCCTTGTCAGCATATTGGAAATCTGACGCCTGTTTTGCCCCAATTTCCTGACAAGAGGAATCGAGGAGAATGCAAAACCAAGATTCTGCATCCTCCAAAAGTTCAATGAAGATTGAATAAGAAGGGATCTTAAAAAAACTCTTGCCAGAACTTTGTTGAGCCTTTTGGACACAATCGGGTCATCAACTTGTGATATATCACTCCGCACTCTCAAAGCTCCTTCTCTCAATTCATTCCCAATTTAACCGGATTAACGTAACATGATTACCATATTAAGTCAATCCATCCGGGGCAAGGCATTTATTTAAACTTTTTTCTTGACATTAAATATTTTTTTTATTAAGAAGGCTCACCTTTTGTTTAGGGTAAATACCGGGGTGCTGGTTTTAAGCTAAGGTAGCTCTCGGTATTTTTTTATGTATAAAAAATTTCAGAAAGGGGTGATTAAAATGGTTTGTCAAAGCGTAAAGAATGGGAGTGAGTGTGTCTTCATGACCCGTAAGGGCTGCGGATTTAACGGAGGCATGTGCCATCCAATCATTGATAAGTGTGAGGACTGCAGTAAAACTATAGAGTTTCCTACCGGAACATATTGTATGATCTATCCTGACCCTGCAAGCAAATGGGCTGTCGGCGGATGTCCTATGGCATCACATATCCAAAAGGAATCAAAAGAGGCCACGCAAAAAATCAATCCGTTGAAAGCTTCCAAGAGATCTCATAAATAATTAGTAAGCGAAGTGATTCAGCATCCTGGATACAAGATGCTGGACATTAGATACTGGATAGATGAAATGACTGTCCAGCAATCAGTATCCAGCATCCGGTTTCCAATGCCAAGTCAACTCACCATGTTCTTTATTTTCAATAACTCTTTTTTTATATGTACCAACCGATTTCTATAACTCTCTTCATCAACCTTCGGGCCATATAACCTCTTTTTTGCACCAGCTATGGTAAGCTGTTCAGAATACAAAAGGTTCTTAATTGTCACCAATTCCTCTACATCTTTTCTTCTGTATAGACGCTGATCAGACTTTGTTCGAACAGGTTTTACCGTTTTAAACTCAGACTCCCAGTATCTTACAACATAAGGCTTAACACCGAGTATTTTGCTAACCTCACCAATACGGAAATACGATTTGTCGGGAATCTCCACGTCCACTATTACCCCCTCGAGGAGAATGGGGAAAACACCAAATTAGTTATCATCGATCAGCTATCAGCCGATAACCGACCCCCGTAAACTGTCCCCTGACAACTGATGTAGTTTACTCATTCAGTGCTTTCCTGAGTACCTGACTTGGCTTAAATGTTAAAACCTTTCTGGCGGAGATCTCTATTTCATCACCTGTCTGTGGGTTCCTTCCTCTCCTTGCCTTCTTTTCTTTGACAATAAAACTGCCGAACCCAGAAACCTTTATTTTTTCACCATGTGCAAGATTT
>JAUVKS010000008.1 GCA_030596145.1 Pseudomonadota bacterium
CTTTCAACAAACCGTCTCTTTTCCTGAAGGATTATATATACCACCCTTTTTGACATGCTTCCTATATCGGAATTGCCTCCACTGCCTGTAAATCGATGCGTCGGTTTAAAGTAGTCTCCAATAGAGGTAACATTGACACCACCGTATTTATCGATCGCCGCGCCACCGAGAAATCCAAGAGACACAAAACCCTGCTGGAGATAATACCCGAAGGTATCAACCAGCCCTCCCAGGGATGAGGCCAGATAACAAGCCCTCTGATCACACACGGACAGCGGAACATGCATCGTTTTCCCATCACAAATACCGGCTTCATATATCAGAAGCGCGTGAGGAGCAACTGTGAAATTGGCCGTCATAATTCCCACCATGGGAAGACCTGTGCCGGCAAAAACGATATCATCATCCCTCACTTCATGTGCGCAGGCAACACCCATAAGCTCAGGCAAAGTATAGTCACCTTCTTTGGCCGCCACGTCAGGCATCTTATCGATTAATTCCATAAGTTCTTCTGGAGATTTTTTCATTTTTGTTCCCCCTTTCTTTATGATTAATAGCCCGTCCTTGCTACGGATATCGGTATTGTCATCCTGGGCGCCGGTTTCTTACCCCTTAGCCTGTTGACACTATAACCTGTGAGGCTGTCTGCCTTAATGTCTAACATTACTTCCGCACCCACTTTGATTAGGAGTTCCCTCCAGTTATCCGGTCCGAATACCCACTCATCAAGCCACTTTTTAAGTTCAGCTTCATCCCTCGAGGCTGCGTCCATTCCACGCAGGAACGGCGTGTCATAATCATAATAGTAAGGTACGGCACTTGGATAGCCCCCATAAGGTACTTCCACAACAGCATCAACAGTAAAATAAGGTATCTGATTGCTTTCGGGATTCTTTCTCAACTCCGATTCGGGAACGAGTTCTTCACAGGTAAGCACAATCTTGTCACAGGCAAAGACCAGTTCCTTATCAATAGTACTGATACCCCTCCATCTCGCTGTTCCTTTTTCACCAGCCTGTGCAACATGGATTATTCCAATATCCGGTCTTGCAGCAGGCACAAGGTTTACCAATCCGTCTTCAAAAAACGGGTCATCCATGGGAACAAACTTTTTCCTTGATATTTTGGGGTTACTTCCATCTCTCAGCCCCGCTTTTCCAAGGGCATCATATTTAGGATCATAAAGGTCTGAACCCAAAGGGCCATAATAGGGAATAAAGGGAGCCCCTATTGCACCAGCAAGAAATCTCATAGCCATGGCGCCATGCGAGTAATCTTCAAGGATGAGATTACCTTTGGCGTACTGTCTGTTAAGGTTTATGTCGAGTTTTCCTGCCATTTCACCCCAGCCCATCCAGTCAGTTTCATATATCTTCATTGCCCCAACAGCATTTAAGAGCCAGGTACATGCGCTACCATGTCTATCCATACAATGCAGATTCTTAATACCCTGCCTTACTGTTTCCCAGGCGAAGGCCATTGGATTCCTGTTTAAGCCGGTAAACCCCCCCCATGCGACTATCATATCATCTTGCATGTATTTCTTTACCGCTTCCTCAAGTGACAACATCTCCACCTTTTTAGTTTTTCCACGAATTCTAGGCATCGCTACCTCCTTTCGGTTACAAAAGTAATTCCCCCTTACTTTACTCGCTCCAGATATAACCGGAGCACTCTTCGCGCTAAACTTGTCGAGAGCTTTGAATAACAAACCTTTTCTGTCATTCCCACGAAAGTGGGAATCTAAAAAAGAGTTGAAAATACTATATTCCCGTTTGCACGGGAATGACCATTTAGAATATATATGGCAAAATTCAAAGGTCTCTTATCCTTCCTGATGAAAACTGATTCACCCCCTTCCATTCAATAATTTAAGATCAACAATTTAAAAAGGGGATAGAGGACTCAGTTTTTAGCTATTGTCCCCTATTGTTACCCTCTTTTAATCAGTGTCTGTTAAGACTTCCCCCTTTGATAAGTACATATAAAACAGATCACGCATCCGCATTTATATAAAAGATATTATGTCAAATTGTCAAGCGGAAAAGGTGTATACGTAGACAAAATGCTATGTTTTTATTTTCTGCTAATATCCAGTAATTTTTGCTTGACTTCTGACCGGAAAGTTCTTATTTTGACTACTTCGTTTCAACTTTGACCATGCAGTTTTACCGGGTAGATGAGATGGCTGATAAAAAGCATGAACGTAAAAAGGTTCTGGAAACTTTTACGAAACAGGACATCATGGATGCGGCAATCCAGGTACTTACTCATCATGGCATTCAGGGTCTTACGATGGACAGGGTAGCTAAGGAAGCGGGGGTGGCCAAGGGCACCCTTTACGTCCATTTCAAAAACAAGGAGCAGATTCTTAAATCCGCCGTTGAGTCAAGCTTCGCACCGCTGGTTGAAGAACTCTCTAACTTGCTCGACAGCGACCTTTCCCCGGATAAGAAACTTGAAGGATTTACCTCTCGTTATTTAGAATACTTCGATGCGCACAGTGACTTCCTCCGCGTCCTTCTTTACGATCGCCAACAAGCCCACGCCCAAAGCAGGCGTTATCGAACCAACCGGTACTGGACCCTTGTTGAAAAGATAGCCAAAGTCGTGGAAGATGGCATACGGTCAAGTCTCTTCCAGCCTCTAGACCCTTCAAGGATAGCTGTCATATTTATAGAAACAAACGTTGCGGTGGCCATACATCGCCTCTGGAGCAAAAGTCCTGAACAGATCGAGGATGACGCGGCACTGGTATCAGAAATGCTCCTTTATGGCATAGCCACCAGCCGACCACAGGATGAAATGAAACTTTAGAGGACAAATTATGATGAGACCACTAATCGCCTGTTTTATTATTATATACTCTACGCTGTTCTGCGGTTGTATTAACAAAGACGTCATCCAGAAGGATCTTACAGCTTCACGGGAACATGCCTTCCGGCAATGGTCAGCACAAAAGCTCCAGAAGGCCAGAGACGAAACCATTATTCATGGGAAGCTCACGCTGGAGGATGCCCTGAAGCTTGCCCTTGCCCATAACCGTACCCTCCAGATCGCAATGGAGGAAAAAAACGTTTCAAGTGGCCTTATCCTTGAATCCTACGGAGAAGTGCTTCCAAATGTTTCTCTTAACGGGACATATACACATCTGGATTCGGACAGCAAAGATTACGAAGGACAAACATATAGGGGACAACTTGACAATTACTCGGGAACGCTCTCCGTTACGCAGCCCATATTTCGTGGTGGAGCAGCCGCTGCGGCCCTAAGGGCCTCAAAGTATTATGACATGTTGGTGGATGAAAATGTGCGTGCAGCTGTTCAGGACACAATTTACGAGACTGTCAAAGCCTACTACCAGGTTTCGCTCAGCAGGGAACAACAGCGCGTAACACAAACATATGCTGACCTTGCCGAGGCCCACCTGAAAGACGTAGAAATAAAGCGGAAATTTGGTGTGGCGTCGGATTTCAACGTTCTGAGGTCCCAGGTTGAGCTGTCCAACGCAAGAGCTGAATTGATCATCTTCCAGAACAGGCTCCATCAGGCTACCACCTCCCTCCTGAAAACCCTTGGGGTGTCACAGGAAAGCAAGGTCGAACTTACAGACCATCTGATCTATAAGCCCGTTTCCGTGGAGGAAGAAGAGGTGATTCGCAAAGCATTTCTGAACCGGCCTGACCTTGCGGGCGCCGAATTGACCATGAGACTCCAAAGAGAATCGCTTAAAAAAGCATATAGCAAATACTGGCCCGAAATCGACGCATTCTACGGTTACTCCTTATCGAAACCTGACCCGCATTTCTCCACGAAAAATGAGTGGGGAGATGGCTGGAAGGCCGGTATCGAAATGAACATATCCATCTTTGACGGTCTAAGGCGTGAAGGCAAGGTGGCTCAGGAACGTGCCACACTGAGACAGAAGAATATCGAGCTGCTGGACAAGGAGGAACAGGCCCTCTTCGAGGTACGCAACGCTGTCCTGAATCTCGAGGATGCCGTCGAATCTGTAGATGTTCAAAAGTTGACCATCGAAAAGGCCAGTGAAGGGCTCAGAATCGCGGAAGTGGGATACAGGGAAGGAACACTCGATCAGGTTTCCGTTCTGGATGCCCGTGCCGCCCTCACCAAGGCGCAACTTTTACATTACAGGAGTCTGTATGACCACGCCCTCGCACGACTCGACCTGCAGAAGGCCATGGGCGTCCTGAGTCCCAAGGAGAGTAAGCAGTAGCGCAGTTTGGGTGCAATTTTAATATAATTAGCTAAAATCCTTAACTTTAGGCACTTTCATATAAAGGTAAATCAATATGCTGATTTCAGATGTTTCGATACGCCGCCCCGTCACCACCCTGACAGTCATGGCCGCCATCATTATCTTCGGGTGGCTCGCCTTCAAGGGCATGGGTGTAGACCTTTATCCGGAGGTCGATTTTCCCGTGGTGACGGTAACAACGACTCTTGAGGGCGCCAGCCCTGAAATCATGGATAAGGACGTAACGGATGTCCTGGAAGAACAGATCAACACCATCGGCGGTATCAAAAATATAATGTCCCAGAGTTTTGAAGGCCGTTCACAGATTAAGGTCGAGTTCGAGCTTGAAAAGGACGTCGACATAGCCGCACAGGAGGTTCGGGCCAAGGTGAACCTGGCCGAGCGTGATCTACCCGATGATGTGGACAAACCAATCGTGGATAAAATGGATATCGCCGCCAGGGCGATAATGTGGCTGGCAGTGTACGGAAGTGTAGACTACAGCAAGCTGTCCTACTATGCCGACAAGGTACTCAAAGAACAGCTCCAGTCGGTAAGCGGTGTTGGAAACATTCAGACGGCTGGTCTCAGGAAGAGGGAGATTCGTGTCTGGCTGGACCCGGAAAAACTTGAGGGACGCGGGCTCACAGCCCGGGATGTGGTTCGGGCCATCCGGATGAAACATGTGGAACTGCCCGGAGGCCGAATCGAAACGGGTCTCAAGGAATACAGCATCAAGGTCGAGGGTGAGTATACCTCAGTTGATGCCCTTCGCGATCTGGTCGTAGCCGAACGGGACGGCACCATTATTACTCTCAAGGATATCGGGAGGGTAGACGACAGCTTTGAAGATCTGAGGACTATCGCCCATTTCAACGGGATTCCCACCGTCGCTCTCGGAATCAGAAAACAGTCGGGCACCAATACGGTGGCCGTGGCGGACGCCATCAAGAAAAAAATGGGGGAGATAAAAGGACATGCACCTGAAGGCATCTTAATCGCCAGCGCCTATGACACATCCACTTTTATTAAGGCATCCATGGAGGGTGTTCAGTTTGACATCATCTTCGGCATAATCCTGACCGCCCTTATCATGTATATCTTTCTCAGAAATCTCCGGATTACCTTTATCAGCATCATGGCCATCCCCATCTCCCTGATCGGCGGTTTCGTCCTTATGAATGCACTTGGTTTCACCATCAACAATCTGACGATGCTGGCCATGTCGTTATCCGTGGGAATAGTCATCGATGACACCATCGTCGTACTTGAAAACATCTTTCGTCACGTGGAAGAAGGAGTCGACCGGGTTCAGGCCGCCCGGACAGGCACCAGCGAGGTTGGCCTGGCCGTTCTGGCCGCAACATCCTCCATCGCCGCCGTCTTTATCCCTGTGGCCTTTATGAAGGGACTTATCGGCCGCTTCTTTTACCAGTTCGGCCTCACCGTGGCGCTGACCATTATTATTTCGGCCATTGTATCCCTGACACTGACCCCGATGCTCTGCTCGCGGATGCTCCACCACCAGACATCACACAAGAGAATCTATGTCATTCTTGAAAATGCCTTCATTGCGCTGGAACGGATGTACAGGAAAGCCCTGGAGTGGGCGGTTTCTCACCGCTGGATCGTAATCGCCATCGCTATAGTCGCCTTCATATCGAGTGTCTTCCTCCTGCCGTTTATCGGCACCGAGTTCACAACGAAGTCTGACGAGGGGCGCTTTATGGTAAATTTCGAACTCCCCACGGGCACCGCCATAGAGCAGACAAATCTGCGTCTCAATGAGATGGAAAAAGTCATCTTTTCACAACCTGAGGTGAAACATGCATTCGGGTCCATCGGAACGGGGTCCACCAAAGAAGTCAACAAGGGACGTTTCTTCGTGGCCCTCGTGCCCAAAGATGAGAGAGAGGCAAGCCAGCAGGAGATGATGAAGCGTTTCCGCGAGTTGTTCAAGACTCACGAAGACATGCTCGTCAGCATCGCGCACCTGTCTAAAGTGGGAGGGGGGAGCCGCAACGCGGACATCCAGCTCGTCATTCAGGGGCCAACCGTGAATGATATCGCACGGGTAAGCGATCAGGTGGTAGCAGATATCAAATCCCGGAAAGAATTCGTCGACGTGGATACTGACCTGCGCATTACCAAGCCGGACGTGAAGGTGCGTATCAACCGTGGCCTGGCAAATGATCTGGGCGTGGACGTGCGTTCCATCTCCGACGAAATTTACACCCTTTTCGGCGGCGTGGAAGCGGCCAAGTTCAAAGAAGGGGGCTACCGTTACGATATCAGGGTCAAGGCCCTGCCGGAGTATAGATTAACCCCCTCCGACCTTGAACTCATTTCCGTGCGCGGTCGGGATGGCCGCCTCATCAAGGCCCCGAATCTGATCACGTACGAAGTGAGCAGCGGACCCAACGTAATTAACCGTTTTGACCGTTCGCGCGCGGTGACACTCTATGCAAACGTTGATGGCATCGCCGCGGGAGAGGGGCTCAAGGAAGTGGAAAATACTATATCCAGATACATGCCGCGGGACGGAAACTGGGGCATGGAACTTGTGGGAAGGACCAAGTCCTTTCGAGAATCATTCGGGTATCTTATGGACGCCCTGCTCATAGCCATAGTGGTCATCTATATGGTACTGTGTATCCAGTTCGAATCTTTTGTCCACCCCTTCACGATGATGATCTCTCTGCCCCTGTGTATGATCGGTGTGTTCGGGGCATTGCTTATTACGGGCAAAACACTGAACATCTTTTCCTTTATCGGTGTAATTATGTTGATGGGTATCGTTACCAAAAACGGAATCCTCCTCGTGGATTTTGCCAACCAGCAGAGGCGGAAGGGCATGGATAAGGTTCAGGCCATGCTGACAGCGGGATCTATCCGGTTCAGACCGATCATAATGACCGCGGCTACCGTCGTTATCAGTGTTGTCCCCGTCGCTCTTGCCCTGAGCGAGGGAGGTGAAACCCGCGCCCCTATGGCCGTGGCTATTATAGGGGGTGTGTTCTCCTCGACACTTCTTACCCTGCTGGTTGTCCCCGTCGTTTACCTCTTGCTGGACGATGCCCAGGCCTGGGTCACCATAAAAATCAATACACTTCGGCGCAGGTCGCACAGACCCGCCACTGAAAATATAGAAGGAGGGAAATGATGAAACGTATGTTAAGGAGGTCAATCGCCATTCTGATAATCCTGTCCCTTATGCTCTTTTCCGCCGGATGTGAAAAGGACAAAGATGCGCATAGAACGGAAACTCGCGATAAGATGAGCCCACGTAGCGTAACTACTGCAACTGTAGAATTACGTAATGTTCAACCCTCCTCAGCACAGGCCACGGGAACTATGGTTCCCCGACGCCACACGGATCTCCACGCTCTGGTGGATGGTCAGATTGAAAAACTTCCGGTAGATATTGGAGAACGTGTCAAAAAAGGTCAACTCCTTTTCAAAATACGTACGGTAGATTACCGTCTGTCACTTCAGCATGCGGAGGCAAACCTCGCCCGTGCCAGAGTTGTCATAAAAGACAAAAAGCGGGAAAAGGACAGGATGCAAAATCTCTTCAAAGCGGGTTCGGCCTCGGAACAACTGAGGGACCTGGCCATCACAGCTTACGAAGAAGCGGAAGCAGCACTCAAACAGGCACAGGCCGCGCGTGACACCGCAAGACAATTCCTTATCGACTGTACTGTTAACGCCCACTACGACGGCGTAGTGACAGCAAGATATGTAGAGGAGGGTGAGTATGTGAAGAAAGGTGCCAGAGTCGTGGAAATCATGGACCTTACCATTCTCAACGCTGAAATGGAACTCCCCGAACGTTACGCTGGAAAGATTGACCAGAATCTACCCGTCACTCTTTCATTCGGTTCCCGATCCGAGTCTGTCGCCGGGAAGATTGTAGCTGTCAACCCCAAGGTAAACCCGGCAAACCGGACATTCCTCGTAAAGGTAGCCGTGGATAACAAGAATGGAAAACTCCAGGCCGGACTTTTTTGCTCAGCCAGTTTTCAGTTTCCCATCAGGAAAAATCAACTGACCATTCCAAGCGCAGCACTCAGCAGGGACGAGGGCTATTCAGCGGTCTGGGTCGTCAAAGACGGGAAAGCTTATCGACGCAAGGTTCGCGAGGGAGGAATTACAAATGGCCTGGTCTGGATACTGGATGGTCTGAAAGCCGGGGATTTAGTCATCACTAAAGGCACAAGCGGCCTTATTAAAGGTTCGGAAGTGGTTATTGAAAAACCGAAAGAAAAGGCTAAAGACGAAGAGCAAAAGAAATAAACTGTCATTTTGTCATTCTGATCCTGAAATGAATTCAGGACAAGCTTGTTTCAGAATCTAATCATTTCAATAAATGTAGGTCAGGGCTTTAGCCCTGCTGTATAAGTGAACTTAGAGGCTTGCCCTACATTTCTGGCAAGTTGCGCAGTGACAAAAAAAGGCTTTTTGCCAATTAACCAATCTACATAAAATTCACCGGATCCACATCCACCTTGATATCAAGACTATCTTCCCCAGTTTTTGTTAGTATTTTCTTCGCGAGTGTATGGAGTGCCCTTATATCCCTCCCCTTCAGAAGAATATGCCACCTGTATCTCCCCTTGATTTTAGCAATGGGAGCTTCTGCCGGACCTATAACCTCAACTTCATTTCCAGAAAGCTCTCTTGCAAAAATCCCTATCCTTCCGGCACCTTCTGCCGCTCTGCCTTTTTTTATACTCGATATACGCAGATTCACCATCCGTGAGAACGGCGGATAGGCAAGCTCCCGGCGCAGGGATATTTCATCTTCGTAAAATCCCGTATAGTCATGCTCTTTTGCCCTCATGACGGCATAATGTTGCGGATTGAAGGTCTGCACGAGAACCCTGCCGGCAGAGTCTCCCCTTCCACTCCTTCCCGAAACCTGGGTTATGAGCTGAAAGGTTCTTTCCGCCGCCCTGAAATCGGGAATATTAAGGGATGTATCGGCCGATATCACACCGACAAGGGTAACGTTAGGAAAGTCATGACCTTTTGTAATCATCTGGGTGCCCACAAGTATATCAATATCCCCGCAGTCCAGGGCCTTGAGCAATTTTTCGTGGGAACCTTTTTTTACGGTGGTGTCACTGTCCATCCGCTCCACCCTGGCCCGTGGAAAGAGTATCGAAATCTCTTCTGCCACTCTTTCCGTTCCGACACCATAGCTCCTTATCCTTCCCCCCTGACAGAAAGGACACAACGGGGGAGCCTTTATAGAAAAATCACAATAATGGCACCTGAGAATACCGGCACCCGCGTGATGTGTCATTGAAACGGAGCAATTCAAACACTTAAATACATAGCCGCAGTCAAGACAGTACAGGAAAGTATTGAAACCCCGCCTTTTTAAAAAGAGAAGCGACTGTTTTCCACTTTCAAGTGCATCTTGGATTGCATTCCTGAGGGATCGTGAGATAATTGGAACTCCGCCGCTTTCGTCTCTTTTATCCTTCATATCAATTATCTCAACCTGCGGAAGCGGTTTATCCTCTACCCTTTTGGGTAAACTCAGATATCTGTATTGTTTTTCCTTTGTATTGTAATAAGTCTGGGTTTCGGGCGTTGCAGAACCGAGTACAACGACCGCAGAATTCAGTTTTGCCCTCACTACCGCTAAATCACGAGCATTATATCGTACACGGTCATCCTGCTTGTAGGACGTATCATGCTCTTCATCGACTATTATCAACCTCAAATTCCTTACCGGTGCGAATATGGCTGATCTGGCGCCAACAACAATCCTTGCCTCACCTCTTTGTATCCTCCTCCACTGATCATATCTTGCACTCCTTGAAACGCCGCTGTGGAGAACGGCTACTTCATTATCCCTAAACCGTTTGTTAACCCTGCTCAATAATTGTGGCGTAAGAGCTATTTCAGGAACAAGGAAAATAATGCCCCCATTTAATCTGAGGGCTTCCTTCATGGCATTAAGATAGACTTCTGTTTTCCCGCTTCCGGTGACACCATGAAGGAGATAGGGTGAAAATTTTTTTGACGCTATGCCGATGGTGATTTCCTTAAGAGCAGCTTCCTGTTCTTTGTTGAGAATCAATCCCCTCTCATCTCCTCCGATATCAGGTCCCTGTTCAGGACGCCTGTAAACCTCTCTTTCGGAGATACTGACAACCCCTTTTTTTTCCAGGCTACGGATAACAGATGAAACATTTTTAAATTCCCGGCGCAGAAGGGAAAGGGGAGTTTCACCGTGCTGGCTGATGAAGTCCGTGATTTCTCTCTGTTTTTCTGTCAATTTCACATCAGAAACATCGGAAGGACACAGAGTTATCATCTTCTCTGTCTTTGTTTTAATACCTCCCCCACCAGGGAGAATGTTCCCAAGCAATTTTCCAAGATGATGTATGTAATAACCAGCTGCCCATTTGTAGAATTCGAGATCGTTTTCGTTAAAGAGTGGTTCCTTATCCAATACTTCTATTATATCCCTGGTCTCATCCCTGTCAGCCACATTCATTGATTCCAGTACATAACCGATCATTCTCCTTCTATGTCCTAACGGCACCAGAACACGTTTTCCAGTAGCGATTTGTTTTTTTAACTCCTCTGGAACGGAATATACGAAAGTCTTCTCCGTTGGTATATTTATGGCGACCCTGACAAACACTCGTTATTCCTTTACATAAAAATTCTTCAGGCCGGGTTAGAAATTTATCCCCAAGAAGCTGCTTGATATGACGGCCTTGCATAACCATAACAAAGCTATGAAATCTCTTCCGTCCCTACTTATCATTGAAGGTTATTGCCTTCAATTCTTATTTTCTGATTTGCTCTCAGGGCAGATTGACAGATATATAAGGAAGAAGGTCATCAAAAGCTTCTTGATTCCGGTTTACTGCGGCTATGCGGTCAATTGTCTTTCGGAAGGTGCTATCTACTGCGAAGGGCATAAGGTCGCGACCTTATGTAAAGATATTATTAGAAAGGAATTGTGGAAAGAGCTATTCCCCTTTTAGCTTCTCAACTTTTTCCTGTCTTGTTTTACAATTTATACAAAGGGTGGTTACGGGTCTTGCCACCAATCTCTTCTCAGATATGAGTTCACCGCATATTTCACATATCCCGAAAGTTCCTTCATCAATGCGCTTGATGGCTTCTTCCATCTTCATGATTAATTTTCTTTCCCTGTCCCGTATGCGAAGTTCAAAATTCCTTTCAGACTCGAGTGTCGCCCTGTCAGTCACATCCGGAAAGTTTTCTTTACCATTGGTCATATCTGAAACGGTTTTTCCAGCTTCGCTTAACAAGTCTTCAATCCCTTGGGTCAGGAGCTTTCTGTAATGTTCAAGCTTCTTAGGTTTCATTGGTTAAATATCCACCTCTTATACAAATTCTTCAGCGTACATTCTAAAACGCGATAGCTTACATAATCAAACTTTTTTTGTAAAGTAAAAAATGATAATCTTCTATACTCTCGTTGCAATTAATATCCGTCCTTATCCCAACTTTCTTCCCCGTATACATTTCTCACCTTTTCAATAATGTTTGTTGTCGACGCCTCTTTAATCTCGGGAATAATGACCACCCTTCCACCCCACCTTTTTACCGATTCTCGTCCAACTATATCTTCCTCTGCCCAGTCTCCCCCTTTTACAAGAATATCGGGTTCCAGATATTCAATCAGCTCGAGGGGTGTAAGCTCACTAAATATGGTCACATAATCTACCGATTCAAGGGACGCCACAACATCCGCTCTTTCATCCTCAGGAACCAGAGGCCTACGTTCACCTTTTATCGCTCTTACCGATGAATCACTGTTCAGGGCAAGAACCAATATATCCCCAATTTTCTTTGCTTCTCTAAGATACCTTGTATGTCCCACATGGAGAATATCGAAACAGCCATTGGTAAATACAATTTTCTTTCCCTCACTCCGACACCGGTCAAGCTCTTCCTTCAATTTTACACTTGAGTAAATTTTATTCATCCCTGCACCGCCCTCGCGAGTGTAAGAACCGCCACTTCCGTTGCCCCATTTCTGATCAATACCCGTGCACACTCTTTTACTGTGCTGCCGGTAGTGTAAACATCATCTATCAGTACAACTCTCTTCCCCTTTACCCTTTCCCCGTCCATCACCTCAAAAGCACCTTTAACGTTCGCGCCACGCTGTATTCTATCCAAACTTGTTTGCGGCTTTGTATAAATCGTTCTTTTAAGTGTTCTGAAATCTAAAGGTATGGAGTGTCTCCCGGCGACTTCTCTTGCCAGCATTACGGATTGATTGAACCCCCGTTCTTTCAATCTCCTCTGATGCAGGGGAACAGGAATAATCAATGAATATCTCTCTATACTGAAAGAATCATAACTGAATTCCGACATCAATTTTCCCAGGGTTTCACCTACAGTTATCTTTCCGCTATATTTGAATTGATGAATAGCATCCAAAAGGGGTGTTTCGTATTTCCCTACAGACCTGGCAACAGAAAAAAACCGCTTTGAGGATGTACATTCCCCACAGAGATGATCTGTACCCTCATAACTGATAAAGGGAAGACCACAACATGAACAGATCGGTGATTTAACAAAACTTATCTGTGAAAAGCACTCAGGACAGATACGCATCCCTTTATCGATACTCAAAACTGTCTTACATACTACACACCTTGAAGGAAATACGATATCGGCAAGACCTGTCAGAATATTTTTCAATGTCCACATAGCTGACATCTCGCTATAACATAGCTTCATCAAGGGAAGTCAGTTTATAGTCAACATCTCCAACTCTCATCACAGGTGTTTCTGACCACAGCCTTTCCATATCGTAAAACTCTCGTGTAGGTTCATAGAAGATATGTATTATTACATCATCATAATCCATGAGAACCCACTTCCCAAACGCTTTACCCTCTATTCCAAGGGGCAGTATCCCGGACCTTTTCAAATTTCCCTCAATAGATGATGCAATTGCCTGAACCTGCCTGTCGGAGTCTCCACTACAGATTATCATATAATCGGCAAAGGATGACAATCTTTTTACATTAATGATTATAAGATCCTTGGCCTTCTTTTCCAAGGCCGCATTGGTACACTTGAGAACCACTTTTTCTGTATCTTCCTCTTTTCTAACAGATATCACCTCCCCGCTTTGTGCTGATTGCAAACGTACTTAATTGAAGCTCCGAAAGCTTGCCGCAGTGAATACGCTTGTTACACATTTTCATCAAGAGTTGCGCATTTTACTCTTAATTGTTTAAGAAACCATCTTATTTAATCTTTCCAATATGTTATAGTTGATTCTTTTCTAATAGCAGAATTTGAAAACGGTGTCAATCCGAAATTGGCGGTTGTTTAAAAATATTCATTGTGGTAGAAGAGTTTCGCCGTTGCAAGTATTACAAATACCGAATTTCTATAATCCATTAACTTAAAATGCGCGATATTTTAAAAAGAGTTCAGGTAAACGTTCCCTTTCATCTCCTCTATGAAAAGCATCTCACAACAATCTTAAAAGAAAGAATTAATCCAGAAATCGGTTTTAATTATTTTGTCCTTGATCATTTTAAAAGAGAAGATTTTTTAAAAATTGCAGATAGCCTCACCGATGCGGGATTGACTATCACCATGCATGCTCCCTTTATGGACCTCAGGCCGGGAGCAATTGACCCAAAGATAAGACAGGTATCCATAGATCGCCTCAATCAGGTTTTTGAACTTGTCCCCTATTTTAGGCCGAAATCTATTGTATGCCATGCTTCCTTCGATGACAAGTACTATGTGGACTGTAGAGAGGAGTGGGTCGAAAACAGCATTGAAACATGGAGGCAATTTTTGCCTCTGGCCCGGGAGATGAATACCACAATCACTCTTGAAAATGTCTATGAAAACAGTCCTCATTCCTTAACCCTCCTTCTCGATTCTCTTAAATCTCCTTACATACGTTTCTGTTTTGATACTGGACATTTCAATGCATTTTCCAGTGTTAGTTTAAAAGAGTGGATGAATAGTTTAGGACCTTACTTGAAACAGCTTCATCTGCACGATAATAATGGTTTTGCTGACAAACATCTACCGGTGGGAAATGGAAGTTTCCCATTCTATGAACTGTTTAAAATATTAGAGAAGCAATCTATTGATCCCACAATCACGCTTGAACCTCACACAGAAGAAAACCTGTGGCGATCGCTGAAAAATATTAAGGAAATGAAGCTCTTGGAAGAACGTGCTTAACCTAATCAAAAGAGTTAAAGATATTAAAGGCCATCGAAGAGATCAATCTGACAGCTAATCACCAAATGTTTATTATGAAATAGAGGAATCGAAACTTGCTGAGATACATAGTTAAGAGATTAATGTTCATGGTTCCCCTCCTTATCGGGATTACCATCATCTGTTTTGTCGTCATGCATCTTGCTCCCGGTTCCCCAACAGATCTTCAAACCCAGATGAACCCACGGGCCACGGCCGAGATGAAGGAACGCCTCATGGCCATGTATGATCTGGATAAACCTCTTCATCAGCAGTACCTGTCATGGGTCAGTAAACTTGTCGTCCTTGATCTGGGAAGATCCTTTTCACCCGACCGTAGGCCGGTTGCAGACAAGATACTGGAAAGACTCCCGATTACTATTTTCATCAACGTTCTCTCAATGATTCTTATCCTCATTGTGGCCATCCCGATCGGTATCCTTTCGGCTGTCCACCAAAATTCACTTTTTGATAAAATCACAGGTGTTTTTGTATTTATCGGTTTTTCCATTCCCACATTCTGGTTGGCACTTCTTTTGATGATACTATTCGGAGTAAATCTTGGCTGGCTCCCAATCTCAGGCATAATATCTTTAAATTATGAATATCTTCCACCACTTAGTGCATTTATCGATTTAATCAAGCATCTCATATTGCCCGTATTAATTTCGGCATTCGGGGGCCTTGCCGGCCTTTCCAGGTACATGAGGTCAAGTATGCTGGAAGTGATCAGGCAGGATTATATCACCACAGCAAGAGCAAAGGGCTTAAGTGAAAGGGTTGTGATTTATAAACATGCCCTGCGAAATGCACTATTGCCCATTATAACCATACTGGGGCTTTCCATTCCGGGACTTATCGGGGGAAGCGTTATCTTTGAAACTATATTTGCAATACCCGGCATGGGGCAGCTTTTCTACATGTCCGTCATGGCAAGAGATTACCCTGTCATTATGGGAATACTGGTAATTGGGGCGGTTCTTACCCTCCTCGGAAACCTGATAGCGGATGTTTCCTATGCCCTGGCAGATCCAAGAATAAGGGTAGCGTGAAAAAAGTGCCTAAAGTTTAAAGTGACTAAAGTGAACTAAAGTTAAAATGATTGAAATCCTTAAACTCGTAACTTAATATGGCAAACTCAACTATAAGAAGAGATTTCTGGCACAGATTTTCCAGAAACAAGATGGCTCTTGCGGGAAGCGCAGTCGTGATTTTACTGTTCTTCGTTTCCTTACTGGCACCCTGGATTTCTCCCTATGACCCTGGCGAAATTAATCTCCAGATGATTCTTTCTTCACCTTCAGGAATTCACCCTTTTGGCACGGATCAACTGGGACGTGATGTGCTGAGCCGCATGATCTGGGGTTCAAGAATATCTCTAAAGGTGGGATTTGTCGCCACCGGTATCGCTATAGTGATAGGGGGCATTTTAGGCGCCATAGCGGGATATTACGGTAAATGGGTAGATGCCACAATTATGAGATTCGTCGACATCATGCTCTGCTTCCCAACCTTTTTCCTTATCTTGGCCGTAATAGCATTTCTCGAACCATCCATCTGGAACATTATGATCGTTATAGGTATCACCGGGTGGATGGGAATTACCCGCCTGGTCAGAGCTGATTTTATTTCTCTAAAAGAGAGAGATTTCGTGCAGGCAGCCAGGGCGATCGGCGCCGGTGATTCTCGCATTATATTCCTCCACATTCTTCCCAATGCCATGGCCTCTGTCCTTGTAGCGGCAACACTCGGAGTTGCCGGGGCTATACTCACAGAATCGGCTCTGAGCTTCCTCGGAATCGGGGTTCAGCCACCTACACCAAGTTGGGGAAATATCCTCACCGCGGGCAAGGATAATATAGATATCGCTTGGTGGCTTTCTCTCTATCCGGGACTTGCCATCCTGATAACGGTACTCGGTTATAACCTGCTGGGAGAAGGGATAAGGGATTCCCTTGATCCGAGGCTCAAAGGATAAATTAAGAATAACCATTGAAGAATTTGCGCAAATATAATATGTTACAAAACTTAATTTTTCCCAAAAGGAGGTTGATTTAATGGGTAAAAAGAAGATTGTATATGATGGTGATTTAGACAAAAGAATGATTGAAAAAAAGTTGACCAAAGGAGATATCGCTGAGAACGATTTAGAAAAATATCTTGCGGGACTTCCCGATGTATCTGATAACGCTGAAGAGGTTATCATAGAAATGGAAACAGAAGAACCAGAGTAAGCATTCAGCTTCTTAATGAAAGATACAAGCATGAATAATTTGAGCTGTAAGCTGACTGCTGATAGCTGAACGCATATAACAAAGGAGAAAACATGTTTATTGACTCCCATGCACATTTGGAGATGAGGGCATTTGACCGTGATCGAGATGAGGTTATCACAAGGGCGAAGGAAGCCGGGGTTGATTATATTGTCACAATCGGGACAACGCTCGCTGACTGCAAAAAAGCCATTTCCATTGCGAATAAGTACGAATCCGTTTATGCCGTAGTCGGTATACACCCACACGGAGTCAAGAACATAAATGATCTGACATATGAATCTCTCAAGGAGATGGCAAAGGCGGAAAAGGTGGTTGCCTACGGGGAGATCGGACTCGATTTCTTTCGCAACCTGTCTCCCAGAGATGTGCAGATAAAAAGGTTTGGAGAACAGTTGGAACTCGCAAGTGAAATAGGGCTTCCAGTAGTCATCCATGATCGTGAAGCCCACGTGGAAACCCTGAAGATATTAAAGGGCTGGAAGGGAAATCGAAGAGGTATAGTTCACTGTTTTTCGGGTGATTATGAAATGGCTAAAAAATGTCTCGATATGGGATTCTACATATCCATACCTGGAACTATCACCTTCCAGAAATCTGAAAAACTTCGAGAAATAGTGGGCAAAATACCCATAGAAAGCCTGCTGGTGGAAACAGATTCCCCATACCTTACCCCTCACCCCAAACGGGGAAAAAGAAATGAACCGGCCAACGTTGTCCTTACCGCTCGCAGGATTGCTGAGATAAAGGGTTTACCTCTTAAAGAGGTGGGAAGAATCACATCCGAAAACACGAAAAATGTTTTTGGGATTACCTAAATTATGCTTGATTATATATAAAGATTGGAGTAGAAGTTCGTTAAATAAGCAGGGGTGCCTTTCAGGCTGAGAAATCACCCTTTGAACCTGACCTGGGTAATGCCAGCGTAGGGAGCGGCAACTAAAAAATTTGCTATATTTTATTTTTAAAGGGCCACATCCCGGGGAAAGAGGGTATTGGCCTTTTTTTGCTTTACAGGAACGCAATAGTTCAGCCACAAAGACACTAAGATTAAAATATAGAGAGCTTTGCAGAACTAACACAAAACACATGGAGTTTTAAAATATGATTCTGAGAAGCGAATCAAGATTTTTTCGGTAACGGTTCAAATCGCAGCGTAACGCCAGCAAATCCAACTGTTTGAGCTCGAAGAGCGAGTTTTGGATTTGCAGTGAAGCAAGACTTAGAACTGTCGAAAAAATGTTTTGAGCTCCGAAGAATTTTATTTTAAAAGATCTCATATAATCCCTTTCTTAGTGCCTTGGGGGCTAAACCGTCACACAGGAGACAGGTCATGGGTATAAAAAGAGTCTTGACCATAGCCGGTTCGGATTCCGGTGGTGGGGCAGGAATACAGGCGGATTTGAAAACAATTACCGTTCTGGGTGGATTCGGAATGAGTGTAATAACCGCCCTGACCGCACAAAATACTCTTGGTGTCCAAGGGGTTCATGAGGTTCCGGAATATTTTATAGAAGAACAGTTTGATTCTGTAGCTACAGATATAGGGATCGATGCTGCCAAGACAGGGATGCTTGCCACCTCCCGGATATTGAAAGTGGTAGCAAAAAAGATAAGGGAATACAAAATTGACAACCTCGTTGTCGATCCGGTCATGGTAGCCAAGGGGGGTGCGCCCCTGATAAAAAATGAGGCTCAAAAATATCTGATAGAGGAATTTTTACCTTTAGCCTATGTAGTTACACCCAACATCCCGGAGGCCGAGGTATTATCCAAAATCAAGATATCGTCCGTTGATGATATGAAGAAATCGGCAGAGATTATTTACAGCTTGGGCGCAAAAAACATAGTTATCAAGGGCGGACATCTGACTGGCGACGCTGTGGATATTCTCTATGATGGTGATATTTTTTACGAGTTTTCTTCTGAAAGGATAGATACAGAAGATACACATGGTACGGGATGTACATATTCTGCCGCGATTGCCACCGGGCTTGCCGAAGGGATGCCTGTTTTTGAAGCTGTAAAAAAAGCGAAGGAATATATAACTTCCGCCATCAGGTTTTCACTCCGAATAGGTGGGGGACACGGACCGACAAACCATTTTGCCCCCATTTTACGAGAAAGTGAACGCTGCAGATGCATTGAAACACTGGCGAATGCCCTGCAAAGATTGAAAGATGAAAAATGTGGGAATATCGTCCCTGAGGTACAATCAAACTTCGGTCATGCACTCCCGTACGCGCGCAGCGCTGATGACATAGCGGCCGTTCCGGGAAGGATAATCAAGGTTGGAGAAGATGCCCGAACTCTCGGTGATCCAGTTTTTGGTGTATCACACCATATTGCCAGTATCATCCTGACCATCATGAGGTATGACAATGACTACCGCTCGGCAATGAATATCAGATTTTCTGAAGATATCGTTACAATATGCAGAGAATTGAGACACGATATCGATAGTTTCGATCGATCGGATGAGCCGAAAGAGACAAAGGCGAAAGAGGGTTCTTCCCTCGAATGGGGAACTGATTCTGTCCTATCAAGGCGGGAGACAATCCCAGACATCATCTTTGACCGGGGTGACATGGGAAAGGAGCCGATGATCAGGGTGCTGGGTAAAAACCCTGCTGATGTTGTAGAAAAGGTATTGAGTATATCGAAGAGGCTGAAGTGACTAAAGTTAAAAGTTATAAGTGAGCTAAAGTCAATGTACACGCCTTCGGCGCAGTCAATATAAAAAACAGGCTGCGCTGAAAGCGCATTCTTTAACTTTAGGCACTTTAGCTCACTTTAGGCACTTTTAACTTCTTTAACTTTAGTTCACTTTAGGTTTAATCAAACAAAAGGAGCAATACTATGGCACTTAGTGAGATTACAATAACAAGGGCAATAATTGACCGCTTTTCACAGAAATTTATGGAATATATAGAGGTCGATACAGCCATCGTAGGCGCAGGTCCCGCTGGTCTGGTGGCGGCATATTTCCTGGCAAAAGCCGGCAACAAAGTAGCGATATTTGAACGAAAACTCTCCATCGGCGGAGGAATGTGGGGCGGTGGAATGATGTTCAACGAAATAGTGGTGCAGGAAGAAGGCAAAGAGATCCTCGATATATTCGACATAAACACCAGAGAGTATGAACCTGGCTATTACACAGCCGATGCAATCGAATCCGTCACCACAATCTGCTCATATGCAACCAGGGCAGGCGCCAAAATCTTCAATTGTATGAGTGTGGAGGATGTTATGATCCGTGAGGGACGCGTAATCGGTCTCGTTATTTCTTGGTCACCGGTAGAAATGGCTGGCCTTCATGTGGATCCACTCACTATCACAGCGAAAAATATTATTGATTCAACCGGACATGACACCGAGGTGCTTCGTGTAATTGTTCGAAAGGCAGACATAAAATTATTCACGGAAAGTGGAGACATAATGGGCGAACGCTCCATGTGGGCCGAAAAGGCTGAGCCACTGACAGTTGAAAACACGAAAAAGATTTGCCCTGGTGTATACGTAGCAGGAATGTCGGCTAACGCTGCCTTTGGCGGTCCCAGAATGGGGCCCATATTCGGTGGAATGCTTCTATCCGGGAAGAAGGTAGCAGAACTGATCATTAACAAAAAATAATTTTTGAGTTTTAAGTTCCAAACTTTAAACTCCATGAGGTTTATAATGACTCAATTAGAAATAGCGCGTAAAGGTAAAATTTCAGAAGAGATGGAGATATGTGCAAAGCATGAAAGGGTAGAGCCGGAGTTCATCCGCAGGGGTGTTGAGGCCGGCAATATTGTGGTGATAAGAAACAGGAACCATACCTCCATTTTGCCCCTTGCCATTGGCAAGGGCTTAAAAACAAAGGTCAACTCCAATATCGGAACATCAAAAGACCGTTCTGATCTCGATTTAGAGCTTGAGAAAGTAAGGATATCTGTTGCCGCGGGGGCGGATACAATCATGGATCTATCCACAGGTGGTGATATCAGAGCAATAAGAAAAGCGATTATAAAAGAATCGACAGTTCCGATCGGAACGGTTCCGATATACCAGGCTGCTGCCCAGATGTTCGACTCTAAAAAAGCAATAGTGGAAATGAGCAATGATGACATGTTCAGGGTCATAGAAGAAAACGGTGAGGACGATGTAGATTTTATTACCGTTCATTGCGGCGTGACAAAAAGGAGCGTTGGCCTCTTAGAGGAGCAAG
>JAUVKS010000074.1 GCA_030596145.1 Pseudomonadota bacterium
GGTGACGGGAGTATAGACGCGATAAAATCCCGGAAGGTGGCAAGAATAGGCCACGTATAAGCAGTAATCTTGTAGCCCTGGACTATGGACAACTCATAAAAAAGATAGATAACTCCAAGGAGGATGACCGGCCCTAAAAACCTGTGGCAGACGACCTGGTCGATATTGTCCGTTAACGTCCTGAAGAACTCTTTCTCACGTTTAACAGCAAGTTCCACAATCCTTTCAGCAGCCTGATATCTCTTCTGTGCGACAACCTTCTCAGGGGCTTTTTCATGCTGCGAAAAGAACCTTTCCCTCTCACTGTTAACGTGTTCCAATATGTCTTTTCCCATCTCCATATTCATCCTTCTTCGTTAAATGCCAAATCCCTCTCTGTCCCCCCCTTTCTTAAAGGGGGGGACAGAGAGGGATTTTTTAAAGAAGCCCGACAAGCCTGTGCGCCTCGCTGTCGTTCTCCATAAGTTTTATCGCCAGCCACCGTGCCGGATACCGGGCGGAGATTTTCGGATCTTCTGAAAGCATCTTTTCGAGTGGCCTTAGAATTGGTTCCAGTTTTTCTCCATAATCGACGCGAAAGTGACCCTTCTCACGCGATATGCCAAGGCAGGCACCGCAACTCTCACAAGCATCTCCATAACCCATTCGAAAATGGCCGCCTTTGTAAGTATTCAGAATAGCCTCTTTCAGTTCCTTTCCACCCTTGCCCTTCTTTCCCACAGTGGCGACTATGGTTGCCCTGAGCAGTTCGCTCAACTTGAATGTGTCGATTTTCAAGCCACGGCCTTCCGCTACATCCATCATGTTCAATGCAATAACCAGAGGAATACCCATCTCACCAAGTTGAAAGGTCAGATAGAGATTACGTTCGAGATTCGCGGCATCCACTATATCAAGCACGACGGCGGGCCTTTCATGGAGCAGAAAATCCCTGGCAATCCTCTCCTCCTGGCTGTATGAGGTAAGGCTGTAAGTACCCGGAAGATCAACCAGCGTCACCGTATTCCCCTTGTAACTATATTTTCCGGTTCTCTTTTCCACGGTTACACCGGGATAGTTGGCCACATGCTGCCTTGCTCCGGTAAGCATATTGAAAATGGTGGATTTGCCGGAATTGGGCTGACCGGCCACAGCCACAATTATCTCTTTCATAACTCTTCCACCTCCACACCCTTGGCCTCCTGATGACGTATGCTGACATGATATCCCCTGAGCACAAGATCAATCGGGTCAACCAGAGGCGCATTGCGGACAATTTTTATCTTTGTTCCCGGCATAAAACCCATATCCATCAAACGCTGTCCGGTAGCACCATCCAGATTTACATCCACGATTCGGCACTCCTGGCCGGGTTTAATGTCATTCAAAGTCATAACATCCTCCTGTAGAAAAGCGCTTAAGCCATCAGTCGCCAGCTTTCAGCAAACGGTGGCATATAAAATGCCACCCTACAATTTATAATATTAGAATAGGGATATATTCTTAGACGCATCTAACATGCTGGTCAAAAAATTTTTTCTTCTTTAGCCTTTTTTCCCCACACACTTTCTGTAATAACATTTCCTTCCCATCAGTACATCCCATTATCAGAAACCATGATCTTCTGCGCCATTCCCGCACCGATAGCCAGACGCGCTTCTCCAACGGCGACAATGAAAGGTCCGGGAGCGCCCTTTCTTATAACCTCAATCTCTGCGCCCGGTCCCAGGCCCATGCTAATGAGACGCTCCTGCATCCCTCTTCCACCCGCAAGAGAGATGATCTTTATCCTTTTGTTAGGCGATGCCACAGTTAAGGGCATTACGTTGGTTTTCATGTTAATTCACCAGCCTTCCCTTTTTACTTTCCAGATCGTCTATTCTCGCATTATACCGTTTTGCAAAATTTTTCATCCGCTCCAGGCAATTATCATCAACACGGCCATGCTGCTGATACTCATCAAATCGTTGCAGCCAGTCGGAACCGCCCCTGGGACAGTCCTCAACAAATTCCATAAACTTCACAAATCTATCCAGCGTGACAGGGCTGACGGCATGTTCCATTTTACACGCATCTTCTTCCGCCGTTTTTGCATCCACGTTTAATATATCTGATAAAAAATCACGTAAGACTACATGTCTGTGGAAAACATCCTTCGCAATACGCTTACCTTTTGCCGTCAATTCCACATATTCATATTTTTCGTGATTGACCAAACCTCTTTCCACAAGAGTATTCAGCATGCTGGTAACCGTCGGCAGTTTCACATCCATCTTCTGAGCAATATCTTTAACGCGAACGGCTTTTTTGTCCTTCTCCAGGTTAAAGATTGCCTCCAGGTAATCTTCCATGGTGGAGCTTAACTTTTTTTTCGACATATCCTTTAAATCCCCGCCCCTCAAACTTACAATGAGGACTTTGAAGATAAATGTTAGATTTATCTAATATGTTTTTAATACCCTAAACAAAAGGGTGTGTCAAGCTTTTTTTAGGGGCAGGAAAGTGTTTGACACATTTTAAAAAAGCGAGTAAAAGCTCATGTTGTATTGATAACATAAAAACAGGGAGATCAAAAATGAGTGCTGACGAAAAACTTAAGTCTTTCACAGAAAGCAAGGAACTAAAACAACGTATGGATCAGATAAAACACAAGATACTTGTCCTTTCCGGAAAGGGCGGCGTGGGTAAAAGCACAGTAGCTGCCAACATAGCCGTCACATTGGCCATGGAAGGGAAAAATGTGGGGCTTTTGGATGTTGATTTTCACGGTCCCAGTATCCCTGTATTACTCCATCTTGAAGGACAACAGATAAGAACAGACAATGAAAGCATAATACCGGTGGATTTTGTTGAGAGGATAAAGGTTATGTCTTTAGGCTTTATGCTCCAGAATCAGGATGACGCGGTTATCTGGCGGGGGCCTATGAAAATGAACGTCATTAAGCAATTGTTAACGGACGTAAAATGGGGAGAGCTCGATTACCTGATCATAGATTTCCCCCCAGGAACAGGAGATGAACCCCTTTCAGTAGCCCAGCTTATCCCCGATAGCGATGGCGCTATCATAGTTACAACCCCGCAGAATCTGTCGCTTCTCGATGTGAGAAAATCCATCAGCTTTTGCAAGCAGGTAAATGTTCCGGTATTGGGGGTTATAGAAAACATGAGCGGCCTGATCTGCCCCAACTGCAAAACGGTTATAAATGTTTTTAAAGCCGGTGGAGGAGAAACAATGGCAAAAGAGATGGGTGTAAGATTTCTCGGAAGAATCCCCATAGATCCGCTCATTGTGGAAGCCTCAGACAGCGGAAAACCATTTGTCTATCATTATGCAAAAACAGAGGCCGCCGTGGCATTCAAGAAGGCCGTTGAGCCCTTGTTAAATATGCATAGTGGAAGCAAGACCGAAACTGAAAAGGTTATTCATATTCATAAAAAGGAAAATATTACAAAGAAAGTGCTAAAAATAGCTATACCTGTTGTCGAAGGTCACCTGAGCGCGCACTTTGGTCACTGTGAAGAGTTTGCCATCTATGATATTGACGTTGAGAATAAAAATGTTCTCAACCAGGAAAACGCCCCACCACCCCCGCACGAACCCGGGGTCCTTCCTGCCTGGCTTTCGGAAAAGAAAGTCGATATAATCATCGCAGGCGGTATGGGTACAAGAGCACAGGAGCTCTTTACGGAAAAAGGCATCCAGGTTATCGTGGGTGCGCCTGCTGAAGGACCTGATGAATTAATCAACGCCTATCTTAACGGCGCTCTTGCGGCAGGTGAAAATATCTGTGACCACTGATAAGGTAGATTGCTAAGATGGAAAACAACGACAAGATCATCGAAAAAATGCTGGGTATGGTGCATGAGGAGGCCAAGCGAATTTACTCGGAAAAAATCGTCGATTATGGAATAAATCCCAGAAACTATGGAACCATGGATAATCCCGACGGCTATGCAAGGATAACAGGCACCTGAGGCGACACTGTTGAAATGTTCCTTAGTGTAAGGAATGGGAAGATTGAAGAGGCAAAGTTCACTACCGATGGGTGCATATTCACTCTCGCCGCATCAACCTGCGCAACGGAAATGGCAAAGGGAAAGACGAGCGGAGAGTGTCTCCGGATCAATCAGAGTTCGATCCTGAATGATTTAGCGGGCATGCCGGAGGATCACAGGCACTGCGCCCTTTTAGCAGCCATGACCTTTCAGAAGGCCTTGAGAAATTTTGTCGTTAGTTACAAAGACCCCTGGAAAAAGAGTTACACAAGGGGCTAACTTCTATCGGCTAAAAAGCCGATGGTTCGAGGCACAAATTAGCGGATGCGGTGGTCCGCCTCAGGAGAACCACCGTCTGCGGTCGGGTATAAAACCCAACCCTACAATTATTTCTAATCCCCCTCAATCCCCCTTTACAAAAGGGGGAAGAGTAAAGAAACACACCCCCTTACAAAAGGGAGAGGAAAAAGAGAATTACCCCCCTTTCTTAAAGGGGGACAGGGGGGATTTTGACTTAAAAGAATGAATGTTCCTCACCGGGAAACACCCCATTCCTCACTTCATCAAGATACTGTCTTACGGCTTCTTTCATACTGACATTTAAGTCAGTATATTTTTTGACAAATTTGGGTGTAAATTTTTCGAATATCCCGAGCATATCATTGGTGACCAGTACCTGTCCGTCACAGTGAATACCACCACCAATGCCTATCGTCGGTATCTCAATCGAGTTTGTGATCTCTTCTGCTAAACCGGTTGGCACACATTCCAAGACAATGGAAAATGCCCCCGCTTCTTCAAGGATTTTGGAATCTTCCAGCATTCTTCTGGCCGCTTCATCCTCCCTTCCCTGTACCTTGTAACCCCCGAGCTGATGAACGGACTGAGGGGTAAGTCCCAGGTGACCCATAACCGGAATCCCGGCAGATACTATTCTCCTGGTAGCTTCAGCCACCTCCATACCACCCTCCAGTTTTATGCCATGTGCACCAGCCTCTTTCATAAATCGGCCGGCATTGCGCAGCGCTTCTTCAACGGAAACCTGATAGGACATAAACGGCATATCCCCTATAACCATGGCGCGGCTTGCTGCCCGAGATACCGGTTTCGTGTGGTGAATCATATCTTCCATGGTAACCGGCAGTGTGCTGTCATATCCGAGGACCACCATACCCAGAGAGTCACCCACCAGGATAATGTCAACACCAGCCTCGTCCAAGAGAGCAGCAGTGGAATAATCATAAGCGGTCAGCATGGTAATCCTCTCACCTTTTCTTTTCATCTCGGCAATTACAGAAGTTGTTACCTTGTTCATCTTTCCTTCTTTACTCATTTTTCTCCTCCTCCCCCACCCCTCCCTCCCCCTGAGGGGGAGGGTTTAGGTGGGCCATCCTGCTTTCCCCCTGAGGGGGTTTAGGTGGGGGTTTAAAATTATTTTAGTAATGATTTAATTTCTTCCACTCTCTTGCGAGTGAGAGTTTTCTTTTCAAGACCGATATCCGCAGCAAAAGCTCCCATAATACGGTACATATCCAGAAATTCCGGGAGCCTGTCACGAAAGGTCTCAATATGCTTTTCTACAGTTCCAACGTCTCCACGGGATATCGGTCCCGTTAACGATTGAACTGTTCCATGGGCTTCAATATTTCTTATTGTTCCCGTAACGAGCGGCCAGAATGACTTGATAGCCTCCTCACGGCTCAAGCCGACCGTCTCATAAACACTTTCAACCATATATATCAAGGTTACCAGATAGTTCGATGCCATGCAAGCGGCGGCATGATAAAGCGGCCTGTCGGCATCCGAAACGAAAAAAGGGACACCGCCCAGATCTTTGACAATTTGGACAGCCCAGTCCTTGATCTCATCATCAGCAGTAACACCAAAAGTAGTACCGGGAATATTTTTCAGGGCGCCTTCTACATCAGCAAAAGACTGGATGGGATGTATGCTTGCCACGTGAGCGCCTGCCCTGCGCGCGGATTCCAGCAGATCGAGACCCCCCGCGCCGCTCATGTGAACAATCTTTTTGCCGGCGCTTACACCCCCTTTTCCCGATATCTCCTCACAGACTGTGGCAATAGCGTCATCACCTGTGGTTATAAAGACACACTCCGCATGAGATGCCGCATCGGCAAGATCGGCATAAACCTTTCCTCCCGTATATTTGACACCATCTTCGGCGGATACAACGGACATGTCCGCCACTGCGACAATTTTATAGCCTGCAGATCGAAGCAGAGACCCCACTGCCGTGCCCACCTTTCCCATACCAATAATCGCAATGCTGTTTTTTGTTGTCATTTTCCTTAAATCCCTCACAAAAAAGGCCTTCCAGACTGTTTCCGGAAGGCCTTAGAAGACTTGATTGCCGTCATCGCAATAAACATCTACACTGTTATTGCGAATCCTCTATTTCTTAACCCTTCCGTCTCAGTCCAAAAAATTCGGATCCAAGCGGATGGCCTTCTGCTATCACACATGAAGATGGACAGTCAATATAAATATTACAACCGATTGCTACTCCCTGTCCCTTGCATGTTCCTTACGATTTTCCTTGCAATTTGCATCCATTTTTGATATGTAAATTTCTATGAAAGCGGTTATATTAAGGGCTTGGGGGAAGTCGCTCATATAATGCGCATAAAGGCGGGTTTAACCCGCCTTTGCTATGTGTATTCCTCTAAATCGATTTGGAAAGTACAGTGATAGAAATTGACCTGATGATATTTGATTTTGATGGAACCCTTGTAAGCTCAGGTAAAGACCTTGCTGCCTCGGTAAATCACACCCTCAAAGCATTTGGTATCGCTGCAATGGAAACAGGAAAGATAATCGGATTTATAGGAGATGGGGCCAGAAAGCTTATAGAAAGATCACTTGGCAATGGTTTCAATGACAGATTCGATGAAGCCATGGAGATATTCCTGTCCCATTATTCGGAACATATGATGGATACAACAAAGCTTTATCCCGGTGTGCCGGAAGTGCTTGATCATTTTCATTACAAGAAGAAACTTATCCTCACAAATAAACATTACGATTTTACGCTGAGGATATCAGAAGAACTGAAAATTGCGGATCACTTTGATGATATTATCGGTGCGGACAGCACCCCGTACAAAAAACCTGATTACCGCTTAGTGCCTCCATTACTGAAGAAATACAGGGCAAAAAATGACCGTACAGTGGTAGTAGGAGATGGAACAAACGATATCATGCTGGCAAAAAACGCTGGTGTCTTAAGTTGTGCCTTTTTAAACGGGTTGAGCTCCAGTGATCACCTTCTTTCACTCAAACCGGATTTTTCATGTGAGGATATTTTAGAGTTGAACGAATTGTTTTGCTGACACAATAAGAGGTATAGAGATGAAATCGCTCGGCATATGCATAGGAGCTACGACACTGTCAACCGTCGGGCTGCTTGCGAATGGAGATAACAGGATATCCACAACAGATATCCTCATAGAACCCCACGACGGCAACCCCCAAAAAACCCTTCTGAAAACCCTGAAAGAGCTGAATATAAACAACTATTCCAGAATTGCCGTTACTGGCAGAAAATTCAGGCATTTTGTCAATCTTTCCTCCATTTCAGAGCCGGAAGCGGTGGAAAGCGCCCTTTTGCATATAAATGGAGAGGCTGAACATTTCAACGCAATCGTCAGCACCGGCGGGGAAACCTTTATGGTATATGCCCTTGGAGATGATGGAAGGATAACTTCCGTGCAGACAGGCAACAAATGCGCCTCAGGTACGGGGGAATTTTTCCTGCAGCAGATAAGAAGGATGGGAATCTCTCTCGAAGAGGCTATCGATAACGCTCAAGTGGAAGAACCCTACATGGTCTCGGGACGCTGCAGTGTCTTCTGTAAAAGTGATTGCACGCACGCAACCAACAAAGGTGTGCCGAAAGGACGGATTGCCGCGGGGTTGTGTCAGATGATGGCGGGGAAGGTGCTGGAAATCATCA
>JAUVKS010000054.1 GCA_030596145.1 Pseudomonadota bacterium
TTGCTCAAGAAGTTAGCGGATTTTGATGAAGAAGAGGAATAAATTTGAAGGAATTATTATGATTAAGAATATTCTTATCCCCACGGATGGTTCCGATTACAGCAAAACCGCCCTCGAATACGGGATCTATATAGCTAAAAAGCTCGATGCGAAGCTGACTGCCCTGCACGTGGTGGATATCAAGATAATTGAAGGCCCCCTGTTTAGTGATATTTCCGGTTCCATCGGCCTATTGCCTTATCAGGAATTTCTCGCGGTGATAGAGGAAAGCCTTAATGAAAGAGCTGAAGCTATCCTGAAAGCCTTTAAAGAGAGGTGTGAAGAATATGGATTGGATCCCGAATTAAGAAAGGTTAGAGGTATAGTAGATGAGACGATCGTAGAAGAGGGAGAAACGGCAGATTGGATTCTTCTTGCACAGAGAGGGGAACATTTCCACTTGAGCGGAGGAGGGCTTCTCGGCTCCACCTCGGAAGCGGTGGTTCGTAAATCAAGAAAGCCGGTACTGGTCGCGCCCGTAAGTTTTCAGGAAATTGAAAGCATGGGTATTGCCTATGACGGCAGCGCGTCGGCAGACAATGCCTTGAGAATAGCAGCGGAATTATATGACAAGACCCGCTGGCCGCTGTCGATTATTATCATAACTGAGGATTCTGGCCGGGCTACAGAGCTTAGCAAAAGAGTTGAGGCCTTTCTCGAAACATACGAAGAAATTGACAGTGCTATAATAGTATTGAGGGGAAAGGTTGAACATGAGATTATAAAATTTATTCAGGAGGGTGCCGTAGAATTGATGGTAATGGGGGCCCACGGTCGCAGCAGGTTCAGGGAACTGATACTGGGCAGTACAACCTCCTATGTAATACGTAAAAGTACGATCCCCGTACTCCTGACACGTTAATCAAAATGGTCTTTAATAATTGCACCCAAATCCCCCAGGATGTCATGCCTTGTCAGGTCATAATAAATCGGGGTTATGGATATCATTCCTTTCCTCAGAACACATGCATCTGAGTCTGCCTCCTCCATCTCGGAGAGCCGTGTTTCTCCTGCCAGCCAGTAATAGATGTTGTCTCTCGGATCCACTCTCCTTTCAAAGGATTCCATCAGTCGCGCTCTTCCCTGTTTTGCTACCACGACACCCTTTATCTCTTCTTCGGGAATTGCCGGAATATTTACATTAAGAGGGATGTTCTTGTTGGGATTGTGTTTCAGCATGAAAACCGCCATCTTTCTGGCAAATTTAGCCGCGAAGGAAAAGTCGGCATCCCTGTCGTGGGTATCCAGGGAAATTGCAAGGGAAGGAACGCCCATGATGCTTCCTTCCGTAGCTGCGGATACTGTTCCAGAATAGATTACGTTTATTCCTACGTTTGCGCCAATATTTATCCCGGAAACCACAAGGTCAACCGGTTTCTTCGATAGTTCTTTTATCCCTATCTTTACGCAGTCCGCGGGAGTGCCGGTTACGGCGTATCCCAGGAATTTCCCGTTTTTTTTGGCGCGTCTCACCGTAAGTGGCCGTGAAATAGTGATGGCATGGCCCACGGCGCTCTGTTCCGCTTCCGGGGCCACTATTAGACACTCCGCTTCCTTCGAAAGCTCTTGATACAGGGCGCTCAGTCCCCTGGCGTATATCCCGTCATCATTTGTAAGAAGAAACCTCATTATTCCTCCTCTTCCACACTAATCCTTCTTGGGGATACGGGGAATCAGCCAGGACAGAAAAGCGTCTTCACTTCTCGACTGTATCATAATCTTGCCCGGACCGGTTAGTTCGCAGACAAGCCCCTCACCACTGAAAAGCGTTGACTTCAGACCCCCGACTTTCTTTACACTGTACCCCACGCCTTCATCGAATGCAATCATGTGTCCCGTATCTACAATATATTTCTGACCGATTTCAAGTTCGATTTCATGGATAGCACCGTAACTCGATATAAATACCATGCCATTACCACTTATCTTCAAAAGAAACAGACCTTCTCTTGAAAAGAAGGTTTTGGCGCCTCCCCACTTGGTATCGACCTCTATTTCAGGTGATGAAGCGATATATGATCCTGATTGAACATATATAGCCTGGCCCCTCAGTTCCAGATCGCAGATATCTCCGGGAAGCGAGGGTGCAAGGGTTAGTTCCCCTGGCTCACCCGCCCTGAATGTATTTACAAAGAAGCTTTCTCCTCCCAATACGCTTCTCTTCAGGGAGCTGAACAATCCTCCCTTCGTGCGGGTTTCAATTTCGATACCACTCGACATACTTACCATGGCTCCTGCTTCGGCAGAAATTGTCTCTCCCTGTTGTAACTCTATCTTTAATAATGAGTAAGATGGTCGATATAAAATTTCATGTTCCATTGTCCATGCCTCCTTTTTTAGATATTATATCTTTTTCGTACCAGTTGCCATAAACCAAGTAGGCGAACGGCGATTATTGCCACGATCAGTCGCGGGACCCAGAGCCAGAATGCGCTCAGTCCCAGTGATAGAAAAAGAGAGGGATCTTCAATCATGGCATGGTTGATACCGATAGACAAATGCAGCTCTTCCAGTTCGTCCTTCGTTAGGTGTCCTTTTTTTGCCTCTTCTACTATCACGGCTCCTCCATAGGCAAGACCGAAAACGGTAGCGGTAACCCATAGAATACCGACATTCCGCCTGAGCCCCAGTATCTTCAAGACAGGTGTGAGCAGTCTGACAATGTGCTTGATCCAGCCCATGGTCTTCATTATTTCCAGTAAAGTCAATATGCTCATAATAATTACAAATATCTTGATGCACAGATAAAGCGTTTCAAGGCTCCAGGTCTTCAACATATGGGCGAAAGGTTCCGATACCGAAACAGATGCCTCTGCACTCACCGGAGCTAATGCTGTGGTGTCGAAAAATTGCGAAACCAGAATCACCGTAATCACGGCGGTTATCAGTCGGAATAACGTGGCTTTTACGGGATGAATGCCCGATTTGGCCTGAACAATGCCCTCCTGAATCAGATTGTGGGCAATCAGAAGGAAAATGGCTATGAGAGTCATTTGTTCTTTGGTGAGAGGGAGGATAGCCATTGCGGCGATGGCGCCGTAAAGGTTGGAGAGCATACCTATGACGAGCGGCAGGGCAGCCATGGCTGGCAGGTTGAGCAGTTCCATAGCTGGTTGGATGAGAAAGTCGATTCTGTTGAGCCAGCCTGTCCATGCCAGTATGGCCGTCAAAAAAGAGACAGGAATCACTATTTTCAGCATCCAGATGAAGCCACTCCATCCCTTCTTGATGCCTGAGGTGAAACCTTCTTTAAGTAAGTTTTTATCTTGTTGGTGTTGGTCGATCTTTTCACACACCCCGTTATCTTGCAACATTAACAGCTTTTGCCTTTAAGATATTCACCAGATCTCCCGATGTCATTTCGGCCAGCAACCCCTTTCTTCCTGCATTTATGAGGATTATGGGGAGACTCAGAATAGACTCTTCGATATAAACGGGAAGTTGCTTTTTTGTCCCGAATGGAGAGGTGCCGCCCACCATATAGCCTGTATGCTTTTGCGCAACTTTGGCATCACAGGGTTCTACCGACTTTACTCCAATGGATCTGGCAAGGGCCTTGGTAGATACCTGCTTGTCACCATGTGTCAGAATGATAAGAGGAATCTTTTGATCATCTTCCATGACAAGCGTCTTGATTATCGTGTGTTCATCAATACCTAATTCCCTGGCCGCAACCTCGGTACCCCCCTTTTCCTGATATTTGTAGGTACGTATTGTGAAATCCGCCCCATTTTCCCTCAAAACACGAATGGAAGGGGTTGCTGGAATCCTGTTTTTGGCCATTTGAGACTCGCTTTGTAATTTAGAGAGCAAATTTTTTGAAAGATGATGTTGCCCGGTAAAGATACCCGAATCTTTGTGAAAAGTAAAGCTTGAGGGGTTGGTGATTGGTAACTTTTATTTGAAGCTTTCAGTTAACTATGCGTTTATAGAGGCGTCAGGGATTTATGGAAGGTGACGGCAGGTTTTCCAATGCCTTCGCGCAGGCATTAAGAGTTATTTCGATGTCTTCATCCCTGTGGGCGAATGAGAGAAAGGATGCTTCAAACTGAGAGGGTGCGATGTTTATCCTATTTGCAAACATTTCCCTGAAGTAACTTTCAAAAAGTTTTTTGTCGCTTTTGCTTGCCGAGTCGAAATGTAAGACCTCGTTTTCTGTGAAGAATATGGTAAACATGGAGCCCGCACGATTTATGCGGATAGGAATGCCTTTTTGGTCAAACAGTTTTTTCATTTCCTGGCAGAGGTAGTCTGTTTTCCAGTCGAGGTTTTCATAGCCGGAATTTTCTTTAAGAATTTTCAGGGTTGTGATGCCTGCTGCCATGGCCAGGGGATTTCCTGAAAGGGTTCCTGCCTGGTAGACAGGTCCCGTGGGGGCAAGTTTTTCCATAATATCTTTTCTCCCCCCGAAGGCGCCCACAGGAAGACCCCCTCCGATTATCTTTCCAAGGCATGTCAGATCGGGTTCTATACCGGCGATGTTCTGGAAGCCTCCATAGGTCAACCTGAAACCTGTAATAACTTCATCAAATATGAGAAGAATGCCATGGCTTTCTGTTATCTCTCTCAGTTCTTCGAGAAATCCTGGAATTGGATGGACGACGCCCATGTTTCCGGGGATGGGCTCAACTATTATACAGGCAATATCTTCTCCGTACATATCGACGGCAGATTTGACCGTTTCGATGTTATTGAAGGGTAGGGTTATGGTTAATTCTGCAAGTTTTTCTGGTATACCGGGACTTCCCGGGATGCCCAGCGTTGCGACACCGGATCCGGCCTTAACCAGCAGCGAGTCGGCATGACCGTGATAGCAGCCTTCAAATTTTATGATCTTTTCTCTGTTGGTATAACCGCGGGCGAGCCGTATGGCGCTCATCGTTGCCTCTGTCCCCGAGTTGACCATTCTGATCATCTCGATGGAGGGGAAGGCCTCTGTGATGAGTTTGGCCATTTCAACTTCGGCATCTGTGGGTGCGCCGTAGCTTGTTCCCCTTTCAGCAGCCTTTTTTATCGCCCGAATGACTTCCGAATGGGAGTGACCGAGTATCATCGGTCCCCAGGATGAAACGTAGTCTATATATTCTTTTCCTTCCACGTCGTATATTCTGGAGCCAGAAGCCCTGCTGATGAAGATGGGGGTTGAATCGACGGCTCTAAAGGCCCGAACCGGGCTGTTTACGCCACCGGGTATGAGTCTTTTTGCCTTTTCGAACAGGGATGTTGAGGTTTTCATTAAAAATACTCCATGCTGCTTTTTTTGAACTGTTCCTCACTTGTGAGGACCTTGAAATCTTTGATATCAATTGCCGAGGAGAGTTTTTGGATCAGTTTTTCCTGATCGTTCTCCTTGAGATGTATCATTGTATAGATGTTGTATTTTTCTTCAAAGGGTGGAGTTCTTTCATAACAGTGGGTTATCTCTCTAAAGGAGGCGAGGATTTTGCCCACGGCTTCACATCTTTGCTCAGGGACAGCCCAGATGACCATGGCATTTTGTGTAAATCCTGCTTTTTGATGGCGGACGATAGCGCCAAATTTTCGTATAATCCCACGTTTTATTAAATCATTTATTCCATCAATTACTTTTTCTTCACCGATTCCGATCTCTTCCCCGATACGCTTAAATGGCCTTTTGACAAGGGGAATATCTCCCTGGATGTATTTTGCTATTTTTATTTCTGTTTTTGTAAGCATAAGGTGTTATGCCTCTTCCATGATTTCACTTGGAGGAAGATGCCCCATTGGGGCAAAAATTATTGTATCGAAAAAGTTTAAAGTGCCTAAAGTGAACTAAAATGCCTAAAGTTAAAGAATGCGCTTTCAGCGCAACTTGTTTCAAATTTGACTGCGCCGAAGGCGTGTATTCTTAACTTTAGCTCACTCTTAATCAATCCCCATTCCCGCTAAAGACGGGATCTTCGATAAAGGAGATGGAGCGTTTCTATTTTGTACCCCCTCTGTACCACAAACAAATATTCCTTGACAATTTTTTTTCGTGCGTATAGAGGAGTAAGAATAATGAAGTGCTTTATCTTTATGAAAAAGGCGCTTCAAAAACAGCCTGAAAAGGGCGATACGAAAGGAGGTATTAAGTGAAGAAAGGTGTAACAAGTTTGGTTTTAGGTTTACTGTTTGTAGTGGTATTGGCTCCACTGGTAATAGCTGCTGATGCCTCTCCGGCGACTACAGTTGATTACACAAAGGCAATTGTTTTGGCTTGCACTATTCTTGCTGCCGGTTTAGCTATTGCATGTGGTTCGATCGGTACCGGTCTGGGGATGGGGGCCGGAATTCAGGGTGCTACAAATGCTGTTGGCAGGAATCCCGACGCCCAGGGCAAGATATTGATCACTTTAATGATAGGACTGGCCATGATAGAGTCTCTTTGTATCTATGCATTGGTTATTGCTTTGATATTGCTTTACGCCAATCCACTGTTGAAGTTTATTGGTGGTTAATGAAATTTACGGCCTCATAATATGAAAAAAGAGGGGAAGCGATAATACTGGACTTCCCCTCTTTTTTTTCGGAGAGCAAATAAGGCAGTTATGCTAAGCGCTCATCTCATTAATAACCCCTTCGCTGACCCTGGTGTATATGTAGAGTTCAGATATAGAAACAGGGCAATCCTTTTTGATCTGGGCGATCTTCATTCTATGCCCTCTCGAAAGCTTCTCAAGGTAAGTCATATTTTTGTTTCTCACACCCACATGGATCACTTCATCGGATTTGACCATCTGTTGAGGATATTACTGGGACGCAACAAGCACCTTTCCCTCTTTGGCCCGCCGGGTTTTATTGAAAATGTGGAAAGCAAAATAGCCGGCTATACATGGAATCTTGTCGAGAATTATACAAACGATTTCGTGCTCTTGGTGACGGAGGTACATCCTGAGCATAAAATAATTAGGCGCTATCGTTGTCAGGAGGTTTTTAAGCCTGAAATAGTGAGTGACAGTGAAGGCTTTGACGGTACGATTACGGAGGAGAATTTCTTTACCGTAAAAGGGGTATTCCTTGATCACAAGATTCCCTGCCTTGCTTATTCCCTGAAAGAGAAACAGCGTATAAATATCAAGAGAAACAGGTTGGATGAGATGGGACTTCCTGTGGGGGCATGGCTTATGGGATTGAAGGAGAGTATCCTGAGCGATGACCCGGATGATACGCCTATCAGGGTGTGGCGGAGGCATGATGGCAAAGAGGTTTTGGAAAAGATATTACCTCTCGGTGAATTGAAGGAAAACATTGTAAAAATCACGCCGGGTCAGAAGATTACATATGTAGCGGATGTCGTCTACAGTGAGGAAAACTCACGCAGGATTATTGAACTGGCACGTATGTCGGATGTACTATTTATTGAGGCATGTTTCCTGGAGGAGGATGCGGAGAGAGCTGCCGAGAAGTATCATCTCACAGCCATGCAGGCGGGCGATTTGGCGCGAAGGGCGGGGGCGAAGAGGATGACGATATTCCATTTTTCTCCGAAGTATAAAGGACATGGAGAACTTTTGGTGGATGAGGCCATGGGAGCCTTCAACGATGGAATATAAGCCGTGAATAAGCATTCGACATTTAGCGTCAGTAGGATATGAAAACAGTCTTTAATCATTTTTTTGCTGAAAGCTGACGGCTGATTGCTGAAAGCTTACTATATTTTCACAATCTGAAATCCCTTTAGCTGAATAGCCACCGAGCGTTGAAGAAGGTCGATAGATACGACGAAGAGTTCCTTTTTATAGTCCGTACGAAGTACAACTCCTTCAATACCTTTGAAGGGGCCGTCCATTATTTTGGCGGTTTCTCCTTCCTTTGGATACTGGAAATGCTGTATCTCTACTTTCGATTCAATGAGGCGCCTGATGGCATCTATCTTTTCATTGGGGACAGGTATTGGTTCATGGCTATTCGGTTTTCCTAATATTCTGACCACGCCATATGTCTTGAGAACATCCAGTTTCGTCTGGTTATCCAGGGAAAGTAATTCTGCAAATAGATACCCGGGAAACATCGACACCATTATCTTCTTTCTTCTGTCTTTCCTTTTGCTCCATACCTCGATCTTGGGTAAAAATGTATTGAAGGATTTTTGAACAAGGCCGGTATATACCTTGTCTTCATGGCGGCTTCTCGTATGAACTGCGTACCAGGGCATAAAGGGTTCCTTTATATGAAAGTTCCGAGTTTAAAGTTCAAAGTTCAGAGTTGTAGGGTGGGTATTGCCCACCAACTTTCTTATTATGGGTGGCATGGACAAACAAGTTTGTCCATGCCACCCTGCCGGTTCGCCGTTAACCACTAACTGTAATACTTTCATGCTTCGTTGTGGCCGAAGGGCCATGGCGGTTTATATTGTTGTGTTACCGTTTATAACAACTGTTAAATACTTTCAATATAAAACAGGAAGGGCTATAGTAGCGTAAAACGTAAAGTGTAAATCGTTGTTCGATATATAGGTCAGGTTAATAGCTATGATATTTCAGATATCCGATATCAGAATTTCTCTGGATGAAGGAAATGATGTTCTAAGAATGAAGGTATCATCTCTCCTCGGTATTCAGCCGGAAGATGTTTCTTCCCTGAGAATAGTCAGGAAATCTCTGGATGCAAGACGCAGTAGGCCGCCGTATTTTGTTTATGCGGTTGAAGCAACTGTTCCCGATGAAGTGGATGTGAAGAAAAAGATCGGGGGCAAAGTAGAGATAAAAGCTGTTAGAGATGAAGTGTTGCCGAAACACCCACCGGCTGTTCTTAAGCCGGGGAGGAGGCCCGTTATTGTCGGGTGTGGCCCGGCAGGCCTTTTCGCGGCGCTTACTCTTGCAAAGAGGGGAATTCCTGTTCTTCTCCTGGAGATGGGAAAGAAGGTAAGTGAAAGAATAATCGATGTAAATGCCTTCTGGGAGAGAAGAATGCTTAACGAAAAGAGCAATGTCCACTTTGGAGAGGGTGGTGCGGGTACCTTTTCCGACGGGAAGCTGACAACCCGGATCAGGAGTGCAAATATTGAATTTATAAAGGAAACCCTTGTCGATCTGGGTGCGCCTTCTGATATTCTGACCGATGCCAGGCCACATATCGGGACAGACCGGCTGCGGGAGGTGGTGGTAAATTTCAGGAAAAGGCTTGTTGAACTTGGCTGTGAGGTAAGGTTTGGAGCCAGAGTTACGGATTTCGTAATTCATGAGGATAAGGTTGAGGGGGTTGTTGTTGACGCGGATGAGGAGATTAAAACCAACCATCTAATTCTGGCAATCGGGCAGAGTTCCGTTGAGACGTATCAACAACTTTATAAAAGAGGTGTGAGACTTGCGGCAAAACCCTTTGCTCTTGGTCTTCGGGTTGAACACCCTCAGGAGTTGATAAACAGGATACAGTATGGCAG
>JAUVKS010000219.1 GCA_030596145.1 Pseudomonadota bacterium
GGAGTTAACAGAGGGAATCGAGATTGATGAGATAAGATTGTGTCAGGAGGTTGCGATCATGGCTGAAAAGAGCGACATTACCGAGGAGATCGTACGTTTTGAAAGCCATATTGGGCAATTCCATGAGATGTTGGAGGCTAACGGCGCTGTGGGGAGAAAGGTAGATTTTTTACTTCAAGAGATGAACAGGGAAGTAAATACCATAGGTTCCAAAAGCTATGATACGACGATATCTTCTAAGGTGATAGAAATTAAGAACGAACTTTCCAGATTAAGAGAACAAGCGCAGAATATTGAGTGAGTTAAGCTGTCGGCTAAAACCGATAGCTTGAGGCACAGAGGCACAAAGTGATATTGCCTTTTTCTGTACCTTTCCTAAGTAGTTACGATGAATAAGCTTAACATGAGGATAGTACATAATGAATTGTGCAAGAAAGTTCGCGACAAAAGCTATGAATTTGGGAAAGCGTTGTCGTTAGGTAAAGATCCTCTGAAAGCTGAGAGGGATTTTAAAGATGCAAAAAGGGAGTTGGATGAATTCGAAAAAAAATGTCGCTAAAGATAGCGATGAACAAGGATTATTCATCGTAATTTCCGCTCCCTCCGGTGCCGGCAAGACTTCTATCTGCAAAGGGGTTTTAAAGATGTTGCCGAATGTACGGTTTTCAGTGTCTTATACTACAAGACCCCCTCGTCCTGGAGAAGAGAACGGCAAAGACTATTATTTTATTTCCAAACAGGAGTTCAAGAAGCGGATAGTAGAAGGGGAATTTGCTGAATGGGCCGAAAATTACGGGTATCTGTATGGAACATCTGGCAAGGCCATGAAAGATTTTTTGGAGAGAGGATGTGATCTCATCCTTGATATCGATCCACGGGGTGCAAAGGAATTGATGAAGAATTACCCCGAAGGTATCTTTGTATTTATCCTTCCACCCTCTATTGATGAATTGAAGGTAAGGTTAAGACGAAGGGGTTTTGAGGAAAAGGAGGTTATTGAGAGGCGTTATAAAAGGGCAATGGGTGAAATAAAAGAGATTATCTGGTATGATTATGTGATTGTTAATGATAGTCTGCAAATCGCTATTGATAATTTGAGATCGATATATGTAGCGGAGAAGAGTAGAAGGGAACGGTTGGCAGAGAAGATAAAGGATTTTATGTAACTACTCAGGCATGAGTAGTTACGAGGCACAAAGTACCAAAGGCACAGAGCCACAAAGAGATATTGTTGGGTGGCATGGCCAAACTTGTTTGTCCGTGTAATGTAGCGCAGGGCTTTAGCCCTGCTGTTCAACAAATCTCTCTATTCCCCCCCTTTTTTTTATTACTAAAGGGGGTTGAGGGTGGAGTTCAAGCAAATAAAATGTTACCAAAATTTAAATCTTAAACTCAAAACCCGAAACTATTTATTGGAGGTAGTGAATATATATGGCAAGAATTACAGTTGAGGATGCTTTAAAAAAAGCAAAGAACAGATTTTCCCTCGTGTTGCTGGCGGCTCAAAGGGCGAAACAGTTGGATAAGGGTGCAAAACTTCTTATCGAGGATAGAAACAACAGGGAGGTAGTAACTGCCCTCAGGGAGATTGCTGCTGGAAAGGTTGTATATGCCCATCCTGAATTTCTTCGCCAGGAGAAAGAGGACGTAAAATTGATTGAAGACGATGTGAAAGCTCTCGAAAATGAAACAAAAATTGAATAAGACTGCAAAGGAGAGATTAATATTTGCCCTTGATGTTGGAGAGGGTATAGATGGGGCATTGGAGTGGGTTGAACTCCTTAAAGATCATGTGGGGATGTTCAAGGTAGGTAAGGAAGCCTTTACCCGTTACGGCCCAGAAATCGTTTCAGGGATAAAAGGACTGGGAGGAAAAGTCTTTCTCGACCTGAAGTTTCATGACATTCCACATACCGTTGTTAAGGCGGCTGAGGCGGCAGTTGAACTTGGTGTTTCCATGTTTAACCTGCATGCGCTTGGTGGTAAAAAGATGATGGAGGAAACTGTTGTTTCAGTTGAGAAAATGGCAGAACAGTCCGGTACTCCCACGCCTATTATCCTTGCTGTGACCGTTTTAACCAGCCTGAATGGCAATGATCTTGAGATATTGGGTTTTAGCGGAGCGGCGGAGGAAGTTGTCTTAAATCTGGCTCGACTTGCCCGTGATGCTGGGGTTTCAGGGGTCGTAGCACCTGCCCGTGACGTGAGTTCCATAAAGAAAGCATGTGGAGAAAATTTTGTAATAGTAACGCCCGGTATTAGAAGGGGCGTGAAAGTAGCGGGGGATGATCAGAAGGAGATATTTACACCCAGAGAGGCCATAAGAAGGGGGGCAGACTTTATCGTCGTTGGCAGACCGATAATAATGGCTGATGATCCTGCCCGTGCGGCTGATGAAATCTGTCAAGAAATTTCCGAGGGGCTTGAGCAAATCAGGAGTCAGGAGTCAGGAGTCAGGAGTCAGAATGGGTAAGGAATTTTGCCTGCTGGTGGGTGGCATGGATCCGCCTCAGGCGGATTTGTTCGTGTGGTGTAGTGTGGGGTGTTGTTACTGCACAAGCGATGGCTCAAAATGACAGAAAGAGATATCATACAGATCATCTATGGTGTAAATCCCGTGGTCGAGGCCCTCAAAAATGATAGTGGTGGGATAAAAAAGATAATTGTGGCCAGCGGGAGAAAAGGAGGGGATATAGGAAAGATTCTGAGGCTGGTGGAACAAAAGGGAATAGATATAGAGTTTAAGGAAAGGGAATATCTGAAAAGGCTTGCCGGAGGTAAATCTCATCAGGGTATCGTCTGTCTGTGTAAAGAATATTCCTACACCAGCGTAGATGAGATTATCAGGAATTGTTG
>JAUVKS010000202.1 GCA_030596145.1 Pseudomonadota bacterium
GTAAGCCGAGTCCTGTTCCTCCTTCTGGTCACCCCGAAGGAGGCGATGATCATTAATCTGGGACAACAGTTGCCTGTTTCCTCAAGCGACACTACCCGAGAACCTCGAGCGGGCCACTCTCAAACGTTCTCCTATTTGGTCTTGCTCCGGATGGGGTTTACCAAGCTTCCCCGGTCACCCGGGGAACTGGTGAGCTCTTACCTCACCTTTTCACCCTTACCCGGTGAGTTACACCAGGCGGTATATTTTCTGTGGCACTTTCCTTAGGGTCACCCCCAGTCGCCGTTAGCGACCATCCTGCCCTATGGAGCTCGGACTTTCCTCCAGCCCGGAAGACCGGACCAGCGATCATCTAATCTACTCCGACACACAAAACAGAGTTCCGAGTTTAACTTTGAACTTGGAACTTTGAACTCAGAACTGTTATTTATAATCAATGGCTTCATTTGCCAATTTATCAGCCATCTTGTTTTTATCTCTAACGATATGTTTTATTGTATACCCATCAAGGGATGATAGCAATCCCTTCACATCTTTCATAAGAACTTTCAGATTGCTGTTTTTAACTCTGTAGATTCCCTTTACCTGCCTGACCAGCAGTTCCGAGTCGAGAAAGATATGAAGATTTCTGCACCCTTTTTTTAACGCCTCTTCCAAGCCTATTATAAGGGCACTGTATTCAGCCACATTATTGGTACACACACCCAGAAATTTACTGACAGTACCTACTACATTACCTTCTTGATCTATTAAGACAGCCCCTGCACCTCCCTCACCTGGATTCCCACGACACGCCCCATCAGTATATAGATTTAATATCTCTTCACCCATCTTAGACTCTAAATCCCCTCTGTTATCTGTACGCGAGAGCTTTGAATTTTGTCATTTCGAGGAGCGACGGCGACGAGAAATCTTAATGATACAGGCCTGTTGAGATTTCTCCCTACGTTCGAAATGACAAATAATGATAGTTATTCAAACCTCTCTACGCATCCAGCGGTCAGCAAATACCTATCAGTAAAATTAAAAAAGACAATACGATATCCAATTGAGCTGATAGCTAATCTTTACTTATATCATTCCAATATATTATCCTGTTACAGTTCGGACATAACATCAAGTCAGCAGATTTTTGCAGTTCGTTATACATCTGAGGAGGAATATTCATATGACACCCGTTACAGGCTCCATTCCACACCGACACAACAGCAAGGCCATCTCTTCTTTCCTTTATAATTTCATACCTTCTGAAAATATCTACATTAATCTTTTCACTGAGATCGCTAATTTTTTCCTGACAAACCAAGCGTTCGGAATCGATGGAATCCATTTCTTCCCCAATTTTTTTTCTCTCTTCTTCATACTTCAAACGATAAACGTTTAACTCCTCTTCCTTGGTTTTTAACCCCCTCCTGACATCATCAATCTCCTCCAGAACATATATGATCTTGTCCTCAATCTCGCTGTTTTTTTTCTCGGTAATTTCAATCTCCTTGAGCATAGCATGATATTCTTTGTTTGTTTTTACCTCCAGCAATCTGTCCTTCGTCTTTTTCAGACTTTCGATTCCTCTTTTAAGGCTTTCTTCCTTTTCCCTGTGCACCCTATTCAATTCTTCAAGCCTTTCCCCCTCTTCCTCCACCTTTTTCTCGAGATTCTGAAATTCCTCATCAAGCCTGATTATCTCGTTCGGCAATTCTTTTTCCTTGATTTTTATTTTCTTTATCTCAGAATCGCTTTTCTGAAGCTTAATCAATAATAATATCTGGTCTTTCAACAACCTTCCCCTTTCATCTTTAGCTCATCTGCAAAAAAAAATGCACCAGAATTGGTGCATTTTTTCAAGGAAGCAATACCTTCCTCGGAAACTTCCTGCCTGATATAATGTTTGACCACTACAACACATACGAAAACCAACTACCACAAAATCTTAGGCTATAGACATCTATTACTTGATAAAACTACAATAAGTTACGTTGCTCTCCCCATTGCTCAATAAAAAATGGTGGGCCCACCTGGGTTCGAACCAGGGACCTACCGGTTATGAGCCGGTGGCTCTACCACCTGAGCTATGGGCCCAACTTACATTTCTTAAATGTTAAATCGATTATCTACACTCATTCTAAAATTCTGTCAATATCTTATTTCGCTCCGGACTTTAATTCCCTTCTTCTGGAAGGATTCCTCACCTTCCTCAAGGCATTTACCTCTATTTGTCTGGCCCGCTCTATAGTTTTACCTAAATCATCCGCCTCTTCGTCTGAAACATAGTTTGCCCTTTCGCCGATACCGAAACGCATCCTCAGCACTTTCTCCTCCCGTGGCGTTAAAGTGGAAAGTATATCTCTTGTATGCTCAGCAAGATTCATGTTTATAGTAGCCTCCGAAGGAGACATGATCTTATTGTCTGGAATGAAATCCCCTAAGTGGCTATCTTCTTCTTCTCCAATTGGTGTCTCTAAAGATATCGGCTCTTTAGCAATTTTTAGTACCTTTCTTACCTTCTCCAAAGGAAACTCCATCTTCTTAGCGATCTCCTCCGGATTCGGTTCTCTTCCCAATTCCTGAACTAAATAGCGGGAAGTTCGAATCAGCTTGTTAATCGTCTCGATCATATGTACGGGAATTCTTATTGTTCGTGCCTGATCTGCTATCGCTCTAGTGATGGCCTGCCGTATCCACCATGTGGCATAGGTGGAGAATTTATACCCTCTCTGATATTCAAATTTTTCAACGGCCTTCATTAGCCCGATGTTTCCTTCCTGAATAAGATCTAAAAATTGCAATCCTCTGTTTGTATATTTTTTGGCAATACTCACAACCAACCTGAGGTTTGCTTCAACAAGTTTCTTTTTTGCTATATTTGCTTTCTTCTCTCCCCGCTCTATCGATGAAACTACTTTCTTTAGGAAGTTCACCGTAAGACATGTCTCTGACCTTATCTTTCTTATCTTACTGTGAACCTCTCTTATAGTCTCACCATATTTCTTCAACTCCTCAACCGATACTCCCACCTCTTTTGCAATTTCATTCTCCTTCTCCTGCTCTTTCCTGATCCGGACACAGGCCCTTTCCAACGCCTTGAGTGACATCCCGGTTTTGTCCTTACATTTACGAATTTTTTTTTCAGCCTTTTCTATCTCCCTAACATAGTCCTTGAACCTTGAAACCATTCTGTTAATTTGTTTCCTGTTAAACTTGACCTCTCTACACAGATTTATGATATTCTTCGTATTCTTTACCAATCTCAACTTAATTCTCTTCTGTTGTACATCTCCAAGTCCTCTTTCCTTGAACTTCTCACAAAGAACCTCGCTTTTCTTGTTTATCACCGTTATTTCGTCGATGACCTGCAACACCTTTTCCTTGTACAGGTCCTCTTCTACAGGACCATCTTCATCCTCAATACTATCAGCGATATTCTTTACTCGTATTTCTCCCCTCTTCAGTTTTTCCCCCATTTCCACCACATCTTTTACCAAAATG
>JAUVKS010000037.1 GCA_030596145.1 Pseudomonadota bacterium
CGTTTTCGGGAGCACAACATAATCCACCTTGCGGGGAATCTGTGCTCCCGCGTCTCTCGAATAGAGAAAATTCTCCTCGGGTTGATTCGAGACATATTGTTCCCCGACGATATTAGCCAACGATTCATAGATATCCATAGAGTCTCCTTTAACGCAAACTTCCGAGAAGAATGCCATGTGGGTCGACTTCTTCCCTCAGAATTCTTATTTGTTCTCTTGTGGGTGGGGTACTCTCAACGGCCCTGGAAACATCAATGTCCCAGCCAATTGGTTTTTTAATCTCTTCCAGAGTGCTGTTCTTTTAATTACCATCTACCCATTTCACCGTTACCCTGATATCCCGAAAGAAACGCCCTCCGGAGGATTCCGGGGGGCGTCGTTGTTTCCGGAGGGTTTCCGGCTAAGCTTTATCGGAGAATTTTATCACTTTTGGCTTTACCAATCTTTCAAAATCCTTGTATGCCAGTTTAATCAATTCCGTGTGTGAACCCGCGTTAAAAGCGATTTCCTCGTCTTCGGCCAAAGTTTCCGCCACAAAAACCTCCATTCCATAAAGATTCCCGAAAGGTGGCATAGCGCCGACTTCGCATTCCGGAAACATGTCCTTAAAATCCTGTTCGTTGGTAAGTTCAACCTTGCTTGCTCCGGAGAATTTTTTCAAGAGATCAAAATCTACTTTGTAGATAGTCTTTTAGTTTTTTAACTGGCATGATGACCTCCTTCCTGTTTGTGGTTAGCTTTTAGATTTACTAATCACCGTCTATCCACTTTACCGTTACTCCGATATCCCGAAGATGGGAGACGTCCCCCCACGTACCCAGCAGCCATGTGCCCTTTTCAACGAAAAAATTGTTGATACTCGCATTGAAGAGTTTGAACCTTGTGGGCACTGAAATGGGAATATCAAGTACATATCGGAAAAGGCCATTGAGCACTCCTCCGTGGGTTACGATAACGATACGTTCCCCGATGTGACACTCCGCAATATTTTTAATACAATCAATTGCACGTTCGAATTGCTGTCTTCTGCTCTCTCCCCCAGGAACAACGTAATCAGGCCCGGCCGTTTTGTAGAGATTGAATTCATGGGGATATTTCCGTTTGACTTCCTCCATTGAAAGACCCTCAAAGATACCCAGGCTTCTTTCTCTCAAACGGCTGTCGGTAATTACTTTATGCCCCGTCCGGGCGGCGAGATATTCCGCAGTTTCATACGATCTCTTCAAGTCACTGCTATATATGGCGGCAATTTTATCCACCACCAGTTTTTCCGCAATGGCCTTAGCCTGGCGAATCCCCGTAGGACTGAGATCGGTATCTAAATGTCCCTGTATCAGACTCTCTTCATTCCAGAGGGTTTCACCATGACGCACTACGATAAGCTCGGTAGTAATTTCCTCTCCTCCTTTTACTCATCAAAAATTGCCCTGAATTTCCGTGGAACCTCCGCTTTTTTTCTCTTTTCATAATCAAAGAATATAAATCCTGTCTTGGCTCTGGCTACTTCCTCGTCTGTTTCTTTGTTTGTAAGTTTATAAACGAAGTCGAAACCATATTTACTGAAGTCGTTGCCGGCAATTTCGATCTTTAAAGTATCGCCGTAAAATGCCTCCGATTTATAAACAATCGCGGAATCCGCCATGATGAGTCCATACCCTTCGATATCCAGTTCAACATAACTATATTCGTTTAAGAATCTCACACGAGCCTCATGGATCAAAGGAAGTATTTTTTCATGTCCAAGATGATTGGCAAAATTTATGTCACTTATACGTACAGGAATTTCTGTGGAATATTCAAATTTTTCGGGCAAATTTATTTTGATTCGAGCCATATTTTACTTACTCCTTGGTGGTGAGCATCCAGGTGGCTTCATAGAATTCCGCACCAATATCTGAACCCGTGCCGCTTCCTGCTACGTTGATGCCGCGTGTCTCTGCCGCCAGATTTTCCTGCAATCCACGATACTGCCTGAGACCCTGCCCAATTGAATTCGTGGCCACTTCACCTAAAGAGACTTCACTGGCGTAAACTACAATACGATCCTCACCATAGGGCGGCGCGACCTTTAAATCAAAGCGATCCCCCTTGTCCGGAATTGTGTAGACCTTTCCACCTCTAAAAAAATTGATCCTGCGAAAGTCATTGGGGAGAAGCTGTATAATTTCCCCGCCCGAGGTAATATCCACAATCCGCGCATAGAAGTCACGGTTCCCCTGAATGAATATCCTGATATTCTCACCCATTTTGTAACGTTTTTTGTCGGTCCAGACCTTTACTGTAAGGGGGGCATCGCTGTTCATGATTGCCTCCTGGTGAGCCTCAGGTTTCTTAGACTTGAGATCATACAAAACCTCCGCCTTGATCCAGACATGGTAGCGATTGTTCCCCTCCACACCATGATCTTTCTGTTCAAGAACCGTGACAGCCCCTTCCGCATCAGACCACACCATGTCATACTCGACCTGAAAGTCTTTGACCTTTGTTTTCGATTTGATGTAGGTCTTGGCAGCTTCCAGTGCCTGTCTTTTGGCGGTTGCAAAGGCAGCGGCCCGGCTTTGGGCTATGGTCATATTCTCTGAGAGATAGGCGTAACCGTCTACTGTATGTATGGAGGAACGTTTTTCCTGATCGGGAACAACCTGAACGGCCTTGGTATCACCGCTATGGACGTTTGGGGGTATTGCTAAAAACAACAGGAACAGAAAAAAAATTAAACATCTACAAATTCGTATATTATCCATCATCTGTTTCCTTCCTCCTGATTTTTAACTAACATGCCTTAACATATATCATAACCAACGAAAAAGCTAAAGGTCATGTATATGCCCTAAAATAGACACTGGAAATAAAGTCTGTCCTCCCCATCCCGTAGGACAGGCGTCTCGGCTGTCTAAGAGGCTGTCCGAGAATGAGAAATTTTTCGCAAGGTCAAGGAAGGCGAAGATTTTAACCGCAGGAATACATTGAGTATTTTGAGGATTAAAATCTGAACCTGACGCAGAGATTGCGGAAAATAGCCATTCTCGGACAGCCTCCTAAACGATTCACCATTACGGACAGGCGGGACGCCTGTCCTACTGTGTTGGAAGGGTCAATGTCTGTTTTGGGGATATGTAATAGAATCGAAGCTATCCGTCCGCTACCGCAGACGGGAAATTTTTGAAATATGTAGGGTGGCATTTTACCTACCCGCTCGTGCCTCGCAGTGGCAGGCGGGTATACCACCGTTTACGGTCGGGTATAAAACCCGACCCTACCTTTCGGGGATATTTGCAGGTTAAGAATAGTGTGGTTCATCACGAAATGCTTCGAGCATTATCTCCAGAGACTCGTCCAGATCACGGGGACTGAACACCTCCAGAGTAATCGCGCCTTGAAAGGAATTTCTGTGGATGTATCTAAGCCATTCATGCACCTGATCCTTCGGTAATCGGGAGAGGCTCAAATGCTCATCGTATCCGTTTACACCGTGAAGGTGTATCTCACGGGTGACATCAAGACGATGCCTTAGATGTTCCATCACCTCCTCCCGGCCGAGTATCAGGTGTCCCAGGTCCAGGCATAGCCCACAAAAACCACTTTCCAGGAATGGCTCCAGAAAGCGCGGGGAGTAGTTGATATTTTCAACCAGTAATTTGCCTGGCTTGCCTAATGCTCCATGAAGGACTTCCAGAGATTCCAGAGCATGGCCTCGCCATTCATCCCACCTGGGGTCATTTTGTGATGTGAAATAGAAATCAGGGATCGCGACAAGGGTTGGCGGTGAAAAGGGTACATGAAGTATATAGTGCATGGGTTCCAGTTCCGCTGTCCTGAGGAGAATTTCCCTGGCCAGTTGGACAGATTTTTCCCGTTGTGTCCTATCCGAAGCCGCTATCTCCAGGGAGGCGGGGAGGTGTACCGCAAAGGCCATATCCTCCTGCTCGCCTGTTTTCTTCAGTGAGCATATTTCTTCAGACGTCGGAATATTATGAAGGGTGGGTGTATGAAACAAAATGATTTCAATATAGTCCACCATGTTTGCTAACAGTCCTGCATTCTTCAGCAGATCATCTCCGAACACCATGGAAGTGGCGCCCACCTTGAAAGGTAATTTTAAATGAGATTTTTTCATCGTTAGTTTCATCCCCTCCCCTAACCCCTCCCACAACTCAAGGGGAAGGACAGGGGGATAAATGATTACAAAGATATGCCACCTTTGGCCGATAGCACCATAAGCTTTTCGAGACCACCCTCAGGGTTTCGATTTTGAGCCCTGACCCAGTCAAGTAATTTAGTTAATGGCGTCCCCGACATAATCTTCTCCATGGCAATATCAACACCTTCCCGGAGGGAAAGCGTTTTTCCGACTGTCCACAGGATAACCCCCGTATTGAGGGCGACAATTTCCGTCCGTGACCTGTTGCCCCTGCCTGCAAGGGTTTTAACGGCATCAACGGCCTCATCCTCTACACTGTCACGAGGTCTGATCTCTTCGTAGTCGCCGTGGGGCAGACCCACATCCTCCGGTCTGATTTCCTGAAATTCAATTCCTCCATTTTCCTCCAAAATTCCGAGCCTGGAAATTCCGAGCGTTGATAGTTCGTCCATGCCTTTATCACCATCCTGCTCAAGACCGTGAAATACTATCGCCTTCCTGTAACCTATTCTACTCATTACGTCCAGTGCGGGTTCAATCTGTTCAGGAGATCCCACACCCCGAACACCGATGCGAGGCAGGACGGGATTGGCCAGCGAGGCGGCAATATTAAAAGTGGAGGCAAATCTGATCTGAGATAATATCCTTCCAAGACCCCCCGGGTGGACACGCGAGCTCATTCCGTTGAAAAGACCGATTCCGCAGGTTTCGATCGAACGACAGACCATGTTTACATCGCATTCAACATCCACCCCCAACGCCTCGCACAGATCGACCGTGCCGCACCTGGAGGTAATTGCCCGAGCCCCGTGTCTTGCCAGGTAAACGCCCAGACTTGCGGCCACAATGGAGGAAATGGTGCTTATGTTGAATGTCTTGAGGCTGTCCATACCGGTTCCACAATTTTCAACGACCTGCAGGCCGTTAATGCTGCCCTTATTTGTATCCAGCTCATAGATGGCCTCAAAACAGCCTGCTATCTCCTCCGCCGTTTCCCCTTTCATCCTCAGGGCAGCCAGCGCCGCCCCCTGGTGTATGTCGGGTTGATTTCCGGCCAAAATCTCGCAAAACATTTCCCTCGCCTCTTTTCGGGTGAAGTTTTTCCTTGCCATCAACGAATTTACTACCTGACCGAATGACCTTAATAATTGTTCGTCCATCAGATTTCCTCCCTTTAATACAATTATTACAATCAAAATTGATTTATAATTATTTTTTTGACCTCCTGCCTGCTTAAGACCTCCATTCCCTCCGGAATTCCCTCGACTGGTACTCTGTAAAAATGGAAAAATGAGAGATCAATCTTCCCCTCCACCAGCATATTGAGGGCAGAACGAAAATCTCCAATGTTGCAGCCATAGGAACCGGCAAGTGTAAGTTCCTTATAATGTGCTGCGTTCATATCGATCGGCTGCAATTTCTTCCCTCCATAATTTCCGGAAAAGAATGAGACACAGCCTCCCGGGTTCATTATTTTCCAGAAGTGGAAGTCCAGACCTCCAGGACAGGCAGGGACAAGTAAATCAATTCCTACATTCGTTAATCTCTCAAGAAGAGATGAACTTGATGTATCGATAACTTCGACCCCCTGGGGCAATTCCCTTGAAAGTCTCTCCGGGTTTTTGTCCGCCATGATTATTTCCTTCCAACCCTGTTTCCTCAAAAGTGCGGCGAACATGCTCCCAACGGCACCAGCGCCTATAATCAGCGCTCTTTCTTTTTTTGCAAACTGGAACTTTCTGACGGCGCTCAAACAGCAGGCAAGAGGTTCCGCAAGCACCACCTGTTCGGAATCGATGCCCTGCGGAAAAGCAACCAGTGAACCCAGTTGTTCCCCGGAAAAGGGGACGATGGAACGGAAAACCCCATCTTCGTTAAAACCGTATATCCGGATTTTTTCACATCTGGCGGTGTATCCCATCCTGCACGGATCACATTCTCCGCAAAAGAGACCAGGATATATGGCCACCATAGTACCGATTTTGAGCAATGGATTACGACTCTCAATTATCTCCCCAACCCCTTCGTGGCCCAGTATCCTGGGAAGGGATAGGTCCCTCTGTCCGGACTGAACCATTTTCAGGTCTGTTCGGCAGATAGTTGCTGCCCTCATTGAGACGAGAACACCCCCGGGAGGGGTTACAGGCGGGCTGGTTTCAACTACTTCAAGTCTGCCATCTTCATTAAGCAATACCTTTTTCATGCGCACCTCAATAAAAAAGCCGCTTGGAACACTTCACTACATCAGTGTTCCAGGCGGCTTATGGCGTTACCAATCCTGTATGACAGTCAGGCAGGTCTTCTGGCTTTCCCTCTCGCCGTTCGCCTTCCCGGCACCTGTTACGCACCAGTGACTTTTTATCCGGCCTGCCACTTCATGACGGCCCGGAACTTCACAGCAAGATTACACAGGAATTACAGCATCGGCCACAATGCGGTGGACTTTCACCACCTTCCCTTTTCACCCTCAAATACTCAAGGGCACCTAACCATAATACATGCTCTCAATAATCATACACTCAAAGGAATGTCAACGAAAAGTCGGCAATATCTATTTTGAATCAAATTGGAGCCCTTCTTCTTGATTGACACAACAACGTTATTTCCTTAAAATATTCGAAATTAGACAAACAGTTCATAACCTTGTTTAAAGTAATTCGCTCTGACGATTACTCTCCGAAAGGATCATGGGGAATTTAATGCAAAAAAAAGGGAACATATACGGCATACACAGGGTTCTGGAACCGGGGAACGCGCTTCCTCAATCGGCACTCAGATTGGATAATAATTTCAGCGAGATTTACGATAACGAAATTCTTTGTGATGTATTAACGTTGAATATCGATGCCGCGTCTTTCGTCGATATAAAAACTCGCGCCGCCAACGATCCGCAAACTGTCTCGAAAATCATGCTCGACATCGTAGCTAAATTCGGTAAACACAAAAATCCCCGTACCGGTTCAGGCGGTATGTTTATCGGAAAAGTCGCAAAAATCGGAGCTGCGTTAAGAGATAAAACAGATTTAACTGAAGGAGACGAGATTGCAAGCCTTGTGAGCCTTTCATTGACACCTTTGCGAATTGACGAGATATTGGATGTTCACATGGATAAAGGCCAGGTGGATATCAAGGGCCAGGCCGTGCTGTTTGAAAGCGGAATCTGGGTAAAACTTCCCAATGATATGCCCAAAACGCTTGCCCTTGCCGTCATGGATGTAGCGGGCGCCGCTGCACTGGTGGACAGACTGGTATCGCCCGGTGACACAGTGGCTATTATCGGAGCCAGAGAAAAATCGGGACTCTTATCCTGTTATCAGGCCAAAAAAAAGGCCGGACCGAATGGCAAAGTTATTGCCATCGTTCATCGCGAAGAAGGAAAAGAGGATGTGGCAAACGCGCCATTTGTCGATAAGGTAATTGTCGGAAAAGCAGATCATGCCGTAAGCCTTCTTCAAAAAGTGGAACAGGCCACAGACGGAAATTTATGCCATGTGGTGATAAGCTGCGTTTCAACGGATAATTGCGAGATGGGCGCTATTCTGATAGCGAGAGACCGGGGCAAGGTTTGTTTTTTTTCCATGGCCACCAGTTTTACAAAGGCCGCCCTGGGTGCCGAAGGCATAGGCAAGGATGTAGAAATGATTATCGGAAACGGATATTGTGCGGGACACGCCGAACTGACGTTGAATATCATGCGTCAAAGCGAATATCTTAGAAACCTCTATACCAGGAGATATGTAACCGACCACCCCTGAAAGGAGATTGTTGAAGATGGCTAAGACAAAGAAAACCAACCCCTATGCCGACATCCCGCCGAAAAAATGGAACGACTGGAAATGGCAGTTAAAAAACCGGTTGACGAGCTTAGAAGATATCATCCGGGTGCTCAACCCATCAGAAGAACTCATCGAAGGAATAAAGATCGCTACAAAATATTTCCGAATGGCCATTACACCATATTATGCCAGTTTAATTGACATAGACGCCATGCATTGTCCCATCAGGGCCCAGGCAATTCCAACCGTCAGTGAGGCAGATTTTTCGGACAGCGACATGAGTGATCCTTTGGAAGAAGAGCGCGACTCACCGGTACCCGGACTGACACACAGGTATCCGGATCGCGTATTGCTGCTGGTCACTGGCAACTGCTCCATGTACTGTCGCCACTGAACCCGCCGCAGGCTTGTAGGGCATACCGATAAAGATTTTGATGCCAAGAACTTTGAAGATGCCTTAAACTACATCAGAGAACATCCCGAAATCCGGGATGTTATAGTTTCCGGCGGCGACCCTCTGGTTATGACCGATGCAAAACTCGAACAGATCCTCAAGAAACTGCGTTCCATCCCCCATGTTGAGATTATCCGCATCGGCACGCGGGCGCCGGTGGTTCTTCCCATGCGGATCACATCCGGCCTGATTAAAATGCTCAAAAAATATCAGCCCGTCTATATTGCCACACATTTCAACCATGCCAGAGAGATTACCCCGAAATCGAAAAAGGCCTGCGCCATGCTGGCGGACGGCGGATTTCCCATAGTGAACCAGACTGTCCTCTTGAGACAGGTTAACGATTGTCCCCATGTCATGAAAGAACTCTGTCAAAAGCTTCTTGCCATCCGCGTCATGCCATATTACATTTACCAATGCGACCTCTCACAAGGGATATTCCATTTCAGGACGTCTCTGGGCAGGGGCATTCAGGTACTGGAAGCGCTCCGGGGGCATACATCAGGTCTCGCCGTACCGACATTTGTCGTGGACCTTCCCGGAGGAGGCGGCAAGGTGCCTCTCATGCCGACGTACATCCTTGCCAGAAGTGACGACAGGGCGGTTCTTAGAAATTACGAAGGGGCCATCACCGTCTATATGGAACCGCACCGGTGGGACAGCATCTGCGGACATGACCCCGCATGCAGCCAGGAAAAATATAAATCAAAAAAAGGACCGGGGATGCTCATGACCAAACCCCATACCGTTCTTGAACCGAGGAAAAGGCGAATTGGCCCTAAGTTGGTGTAAGACGAGATGTTTTTCTTTCATGCTGGAGGAGTGAAAAATGGCTAAGCTCCCTTTAAAGCAAGAGCAGATTGATCGGGTAAAAGACCTCGCCAAAACCATTGCCGATAAGGTTCAGCGGTTTATTTCGAAACATTCCTCCATTTCAGTGGAAAGAACCGTTCTTCGACTTTACGGTGTGGACGGTGTGGACGGCGAGGGCATACCTCTTCCAAACAGGGTGGTAAACCTCTGGCGTGAACATGGCGATCTCTCCGTAGGCATATCTAAAAGTTTTGCCGAAGCCGTACTGACATCCGGCAAAGACCCTCAAACCACAGCGGAGCTTGTTTGCCGGGGAAAAATCAACTTCAGCGATCCGTCCAGGTTTTCTGACGTTGATATCAAAAGAAAAGAAAAGGAACTTTCCACGCACGCGGTTGCCGCACTTGACGCGACGCGTCAAAGAAAACTGGAAAAGATTGAAAAATGCCCGCTTCCAAAGCAACCGTGGCGGTATTTAATCGTTGCCACCGGAAATGTTTATGAAGACCGGACACAGGCGAAATCCGCCGTTCTGGCCGGCGCGGATATTATCGCCCAGATTAGGAGTACCGCCCAGTCCCTCCTCGACTATATCCCTTACGGCCCCACAACAGAAGGTTTCGGGGGGACTTTTGCCACCCAGGCCAATTTCAGAATAATGCGCGAGGCTCTGGACAAAGCCTCCGAAGAACAGGGCAGATATATCCGTCTGGTAAATTATTCCTCCGGTCTCTGCATGGCGGAAATCGCGGCCTGTGCCGCCTTTGAGTATCTGGACATCCTGCTCAACGATTCCATGTACGGTATCCTGTTCAGGGATATCAACATGAAACGTACCTTCATTGACCAGTATTTCAGCCGGCTCATCTGTTCCAGGGCCAAAATTATAATCAATACGGGAGAGGACAATTATCTGACGACCGCCGACGCCATTGACCAAGCATACACGGTGACCGCGTCCCAGCTCATAAACGAAGCTATGGCCAAAAATGCTCTTTTGACGAACGAGCTTCTCGGACTCGGCCACGCCTTTGAAATTGATCCCAAAATTGAAAACGCGTTTTTGTATGAGCTTGCCCACGCACAATTGGCAAGACAACTGTTCCCCGAAGTGCCGTTGAAATATATGCCACCCACAAGATACAAGAGCCCGGATATTTTCTACTCTCACGTTCAGGATACCCTTTTCAACCTTGCTTCTGTTTTGACGGAACAGGGAATTCATCTGGCCGGAATATTAACCGAGGCCATTCATAACCCTTTTATGCAGGACAGATATCTCTCTCTTTGCAGCATCAATCATGTATTTAACACTGCCAGAAACCTTGGAAACGAAATCGAATTTAAAAAAGACGGGTTCATCGCCGGGCGGGCGCAGCAGGTCCTGGATGAGGCGGAATCCTTCCTGAAAAGTATTAATGAGACCGGCCTGATGGAAGCGATCAGCCAGGGGCGATTCGCCGGTATCGGTCGATCCCCCAACGGCGGAAAAGGCCTTGACGGCGTGTTCGAAAAAGGACCGGCTTATTCCAATCCGATTATGGAAATACTCGAGGAAGACGGGGAGATCCATGACTGAAACGATAATCAGGCCTTACGGCGACACATTGAATGACGGCATGGTGCAACTATCCTTTACACTGCCGGTTGAAAACGGCCCAAAAGCGAAAAAGGCG
>JAUVKS010000004.1 GCA_030596145.1 Pseudomonadota bacterium
ATCCGGTTTCCCGATACCCAGCCTGATCCTGATAAACTCCTGTCCGCCGAGATGGTCGATTATGGATATTAATCCCTTATGTCCTCCGTGACCTCCTCCTGCCTTTATTCTGATACTACCCAGCGGCAGGTCCAGATCGTCATGTACTACTATTAAATCCTCAAAGTCTGTTTTAAAATATCCTGCGAGCTTTTTGACGGTTATGCCGCTCAGATTCATAAATGTCAGCGGCTTGGCCAGAATAGTGGCCACACCGGAGATCATCCCTTTTCCAAAACAGGAATCGAATTTCTTCTGGCGGATTTCAATATCCTGTTCTTTTGCCAGCGCATCCAGGACCAGGAATCCCATATTGTGCCTGCTAAACCGGTATCTGATACCCGGATTTCCCAGCCCGACAATCAGCTTCACCGAAGACCCCCGAATTATTCAGTTGTTTCTTTACCGGGTTCTTCACCGGTCTCCTCACCTTCTCCTTCGGGCAATTCCTCAACTTCTTCTTCTGCAACTTCTACTTCGGTGATTCTTGTGAAAATGACCGCTACTATCATTACATCCGGGGGATCAAGTATTTCTATTCCTTCTTCTAAGGTAATGTCTCCAACTTTGATTGAATCACCTATGTCCAGCTTACTAATATCAACTTCGATAAAATCTGGAAGCAAAGATGGCAGGGAAGAAAGCTTCACAGTTCTTTTTGAAAATTGCAAATCTCCCCCCGCTTCTATGCCGACAGACTGCCCTTCAAGGCGAATTGGAATATCCATTGTGAGCTTATGATCCATCCGGATTTCATAAAAATCGATATGCAAAGGACTTCTCGTTAAGGGGTTGACCTGAAGCTCTTTTACTATTGACAGTTTTTCGACTTTGCTGTCATCGTCCTCAATTGCAAGCTTTATAAAGGCACTTTCTATTCTCCCCATTTTCGCTGATTTAGCGAATTCGGATGAATCTACCGTCAGCGGAATCGTTTCCGCTCCGGGACCATAAAAGACTGCCGGTATCAACCCTTTTTCCCTCAACCTCCTGGCAGGTCCCTTTCCGGATTCTTTACGAATATGAGCTTTTAACTCTATTGTTTCCATATGTTTATTTTCTCCTAAATAAAAAGTGAACTTACAGAATCGTTGTAATAAATTCTTTTGACTGCCTCACTTAGAAGCTCTGAGACAGAAAGAACATTAATTTGTTTGCAGGATTTTGCCTTTTCATGCAAGGGGATGGTATCGGTCACGATGACCTCTTTGATGTTGGAATCATTAATCCTGTCTATTGCCGGTCCCGACAGGACAGGATGTGTACAGCAGACGGAGACATCGGTTGCACCTGCATCTCCGAGTGCTTCGGCCGCCTGAACCACGGTTCCGGCGGTATCTATCAGATCATCAAGAATTACGGTTTTTTTACCTTTTACATCACCTATAATATTCATAAGCTGTGATTCATTCGGTCCTTCTCTTCTCTTATCGATAATGGCAAGATTTGCACCCAATCTTTTTCCAAAGGCCCTCGCCCTTTCAACACCACCGGCATCGGGGGAGACGACAACCATGTTGTCCTGGTAATTTTTCCTAATGTAGTCCAGTAATACAGGCGTGGCGAAAAGATTATCAACAGGGATATTGAAAAAACCCTGTATCTGGCCGGCGTGGAGATCCATGGAAAGAACACGATTGGCGCCCGCTGTAGTTATCAAATCAGCGACAAGCTTTGCAGTGATCGGCGCTCTGGGAAGGACTTTCCTGTCCTGTCTTGCATAACCATAGTAGGGAATAACAGCCGTTATTCTATCTGCAGATGCCCTCTTCATGGCATCTGTCAATATCAAAAGTTCCATGCAATTGTCATTCACGGGCGGGCAGGTTGATTGAATAATGAAAACGTCCATTCCTCTTACGTTTTCATTAATTTCAACCCTTGTCTCGCCATCACTGAATGTTGTTACGTTTGCTTTTCCAAGTGGAACTCCCAGTATCTTGCATATCTTCTTTGCGAGGGGCAGGTTTGAGTTCCCGGAAAATATTCTTATTTTTTCAAGCATTCAGTTTTCCTGTAAATGGGCTAAGGGCTAAAGGCAAAAGGTGAACTTGCCCTTTAGCCTTTTTATAACAATGGCTGGGGCGGGAGGATTCGAACCTCCGAATGCAAGAACCAAAGTCTTGTGTCTTACCGCTTGACGACGCCCCAATGTATGCGCAAAGCGCATGGGGCATAGCGCTTTTCTTCTATATTCTATGCCCCATGCGCTTAGTTAATTGATAGAGTGTGCCCTGAATACTAACCACTTTCCCTTTTCCTTTAAGCTCTCTTCCGCCTTCAACGCACCTTTTTTATCTGCAAAGATTCCGAAAACGGTCGGTCCGCTTCCAGACATCAAGGAACCCAGGGCACCGCATGTTATTAAAAGTTCCTTTAATTCCCTAAGGATAGGGTGCAGGTTTAAAGTTACCTTTTCCAGATCGTTATGCAATTTCCTTACAATGTCATCCACTGCATAAAACCGTGGCACATTATACTTTTTTGCCTCATTTGTCAATCTTAAATTGAGACTTTCATAAACCATTTTTGTTGAAATATCGAAGCGCGGGTTTATCAGCACAAACCATAACCGGGGAATATTTTCCGCAACCTGAAGGCGATCACCGATACCGAATGCCCAGGCTGTTTTACCGGAAACAAAAAAAGGGACATCAGCCCCAAGTTTTGCCCCCATTTTTATCAATTCATCTTTGGTGTACTTGAACCCCATCAGATCATTTAATGTGAGCAGGGTGGTGGCGGCATTTGAGCTTCCGCCGCCCAGGCCTGCGGCTATTGGGATCTTCTTCCTGATTGTGATTTCTACGCCTGAAAGGCAGGATGCATGTGAAAAAAGAGATTTTACAGTTTTATAGACGATGTTGTCCTCATTTTCAGGAAGAGTCGTCCCCGGGCATTTCACCACAATACCCTTCCCCCTCAGGGAAAACTCCATTTCGTCATAGAGGCTTATCATCTGCATCAGGGTCGCTATATCATGATAGCCATCTTTCCTTCTTCCCAGTACCTGCAGGTGAAGATTCACCTTTGCCGGTGACCTTTTTGTTATCATTAAATTCCCTTCTTTTTGTAACTACTCAGGTATCCAGGAGTCAGGAGTCAGAATAAAAGCAATATGTAACGCTGACAAATTGCTGATTTCTTCAATTATGGAGCAAATAACATCCCGCACGGCGAGATTCGGGAAACAGATACTACATCATTTTGATGTTTAACACTTTTTGCCGGACGGTTTGTATTTTTTCTTCTGTCTACTGAATTCTGGCTTCTGGCTACTGAATAGTTACTTCTCCTTTACATACCTCATCCTCAATTCAAAGAGTACACCGTCTATTAATTCCTTCTCTTTATCATCGAGATTTCCCTCTGTTTTCTCTTTGAGCATGTCCAGTATATCTATAGTCTGTTTTGCCGCAGGAAGATTCTTCTCCGTTTTTTCAGACACAGGATCCGGGAGATCGCCGAAATGATAGATTGCTGTCGTGCTTAAAGAAAACACAAAGTTGGAAAAATTTATCTCCGGCAAAAATTTATCTTCTTCAGCCGCACTTTTTTCGGTTTGCTTTTCCCCGGTTATTTTCTTCTCTTCCGCTTCTTTCGGTTCCGCCTGTCGAACCTCTCCTGATTCATCAAATGTCCGTTTATCCTTAACAACAAAATCCTTTTCTTTCGTATCTTCTCCCATATTCTCCTCCTTACAGAAGCTTCATCAGCCGAACAGGTCCGTATGGGTGCCTGTTCTGACTAAACTGATCTTCCCCCGAAATAATAGACACCCAGTTAAGCTGCCATAGACAGCCTGCCAAAGTCAACAGGAGAAACATATCCCAAATATGAATGTCTCCTGATCCTGTTGTAGAATATCTCGGAAGATAAAGGGGACAGGTTGTTTTTCTTCTCTTTTTATAAAACCCTTACGGGTAAACTCCGGACCCCTGATCCCTGTTTTACCCCTATTTATTGAGAAGATACCTTTTGTCCCCTTTTACTCCGAAGCTTTAGCTGTCATGACGGCGTGTAGCGCTGGCAGTTGTCTCGGCCCCGGTCCTTGGCGCGGTACATGGCGATGTCGGCGTTTCTGATCAGGATATCAACATCTTCGCCGTCGTCAGGGAAGATGGCAATTCCAATGCTGGTGGTGATATGAAATTCGCGGTCGTCAATTATGAATGGCCTTCGAAAGGCTTCCAGGATCTGCTCGGCGATTTTGGTCGTATCTTCCACCACACTGATTTCCGGTAACAAAAGCAGAAATTCGTCGCCTCCCATGCGGGCCACAGTATCACTCTTACGGAAAAGCCGGGTCAGTCGTTCGCCGGCTGCTTTTAGTACCCGGTCCCCCATACTGTGCCCTGATGTATCATTAATGTCTTTGAATTCATCTAGGTCGAGCAACATAACGGCCAGCTTTTTCCGGTTGCGGTGCGCGTGAGCCAGTTCCTGTGTTAGACGGTCATTGAACAGCGTCCGGTTGGGCAGGCCGGTCAGGGGGTCGTGAGTGGTCATGTGGACAAGTTTTTCCTCTGTGCTCTTGCGTTCGGTAATGTCTCTGGCTATACCACAAAGCCCGGCGATTTCACCGGAACTGTCGCGTATCGGTACCTTAACAGTGTGGAAAGTAATGGGAATTCCGCTCACTGGCTTGATGATATCCATCTCGATGATCTCCCCTTTGAGGACTCGAGAATCAACCGCCCTGATGCGTGATGCCGCTTCCTCTCCGAAAAGGTCATCGTCTGTCTGACCGATCAGCTGTGAGGCAGGGAGTCTGAAGAGCCTCTCCATCGCCGGATTGACAGAGGTATATTTTAGAGTGAAATCCTTGGTGTAGATACAATCTTCAGCCGTGTTGAAGATAGCCCGAAGTCGTTCCTCGTTTTCTCGTATTTTCTCCTTTGCCCGCAGTGCGGCCATCATAGTCTGCATCCTTTCGTTCAGGAGAGCAGCCACTGTTCCCACAACTACAAACATTAGTGAGCGTGACAGGTTTGGCCCGATAGAATTCTCAAGCGGGCTTATGATATGAGAAATCAGCAGTAGAAGAGCGAGGAACACCGCAACCGCTATACCCTTGCGTGACCACCACAAACCCGCGAGGATTATCGGTATGTAGAAGAAATGCGTAAAGACGGCTTCAATTCTTAGAATGAAATGGTAATAGTATGTTATCAGCAGACAGATGATGAGCAGGATTGCAATAACAGCAATCTTGTATTTTTCTTTCGAGTTTTCCACTGTTCCCGTAATTTATTGCACGGACAAATCCGCCCGAGGCGGATCCATGCCACCCTACAGAATTACCGAAAAAAACTTGATTTGCTCTCAGGATTGTATTTTCAAAGGTTGCCTGTCCTGTGACAGTAACTGATTTTACCTCATCCTTTTCAATCGCGCAACCCTTTCTTCAATCGGTGGATGGGTGCTGAAGAGATTCATAAGGGATTTACCTGTCAGAGGGTTCACAATGAACATATGAGCGGTTGACGGATTGGCCCGCATGGGGATTGCTTTAGAGGCTTGTGAGAGCTTTTCCAGGGCGCGGGCAAGACCATCAGGTTTGCCCGATATCCGGGCGCCCCCCTCGTCAGCAAGATATTCACGTGATCGGGATATAGCCATCTGTATAATCATCGCGGCGATAGGTGCCAGAATGGCCATTACGATAAGTCCGAGGATTCCTCCCCCTTCGTCGTCGTCTCCTCCAAAGCTGCCGAAGATGGCTGCCCACTTGGCCATACTGGCCAGTATCATTACAGCCCCGGCCAGTGTTGCCGCGATGGAGCCGATGAGCATATCCCTGTTTTTAATGTGTGTGAGTTCGTGGGAAAGAACCCCTTCAAGTTCATCCCTGTTCAATATCTGTAAAATACCCTCCGTTACCGCCACAACGGCATGCTTCTCATCCCTTCCGGTGGCAAAGGCGTTCGGAGTGTTACCCGGGACGATGTAAACCTTCGGCATGGGGAGCCCCGCCTTTAACGCCAGATTTTTTATCAGGGAATAAAGTTCAGGGACTTCGCTTTCCGAAACCTCTTTGGCGCGATACATCTTCAAGACGAACTTGTCTGAAAACCAGTAACTTCCAAAGTTCAGCACCATTGCAAAAATAAACGCGATTATTATTCCCTGCTGGCCGCCAAAGTACCCGCCTATCAGCATCAAAAGGCCGGTCAAGGCACCCAGGAGTATGCCTGTTTTGATTGTATTCATTCAATACCTCCAGTTTGTAAATTCGAAATTCGAATATCGAAATTCGAAACAAATCCGAATACCAAATGACAAATATTCAAAACGAAGTTTAGGATATTCGAATTTAACATCTTGAAATTGTTTCGTATTTCGGATTTTGTGCTTCGGATTTTATGATTTTAATCGACTTACAGTATACAGCTTGAAATCACTGCCCTACATAATAACTTCAAACATTATTCTTTTTGAATTCTACGGTGCCGGCCTCCGTTATATCGGCCAGAATGTGATCACCCTCAACAAATGTGCCTTCCAGTATCTTTATTGCCAGACTATCCTCTATAATCTTCTGGAGTGCCCTCTTCAGTGGCCTTGCGCCATATGTCGGACTGTAACCCGCTTTGGCTATGTACTTTTTGGCCTCGTCCGTCAATTCAAGATACATTTTCCTTTCCTTGAGTCTCTTTTGAATCAGGCCTATCTGAATATTGATTATATTGTTGATATCGCTTATGGTAAGTGACCTGAAGGTAATGATATCATCAATCCTGTTGAGAAACTCCGGTTTAAAGGTCGTCCTCAGGGTCTCAAGAGTCCTTTTTTGCCTCTCTTCTTCTCCCAGTGATAAATCCTGTATCCATTGCCCCCCTATATTCGAGGTCATTATATTTATGGTATTTTTAAAATCGACGGTTCGACCCTGGCCATCTGTCAATCTTCCATCGTCCAGAATCTGCAGGAGTATATTAAATACGTCCTGATGAGCTTTTTCTATTTCATCAAACAACAGGACCGAATAAGGTCTTCTTCTTATCGCTTCTGTAAGGTATCCACCTTCCTCATATCCAACGTAACCGGGAGGTGCTCCTATGAGTCTGGCCACGGAATGCCTTTCCATAAACTCGGACATATCGATTCTGACCATAGCCTGCTCGTCGTCAAACATAAATTCTGCAAGGGCCCTGGCCAGTTCAGTTTTTCCAACGCCTGTTGGGCCCATGAATATAAAGGATCCAATCGGCCGGTTTGGATCCTGAAGCCCTGATCTGGCCCTCCTTAAAGCATTGGAGACGACATGGATGGCCTCGTCTTGGCCAATAACCCTCTGTTTCAGTCGCTCTTCCATGTGGATCAGTTTTTCTACATCACTTTCCAGCATCCGAGCCACAGGGATACCCGTCCAGTTTGCGACAACCTCTGCAACATCCTCCTCATCAACCTCTTCTTTCAGTACCTTTTTGTCCTTCTGAATCTCTGCAAGGCTCGCATATTTTTCCTCGAGCTCCTTATTCAGCTCTATCAAGGTGCCGTAACGAATCTCTGCTGCCTTTGCCAGATCTCCCTCTCTTTCGGCATTTTGTTCTGATGTTTTATTCTCTTCTATCTTTTCTTTGATCAACTGAATCTCTTTGATGGCTTCTTTTTCACTGGACCAGTGTATTTTCATTTTGTCCCTGGATTCCTTCAAGTCTGCCAGTTCTTTTTCTATCCTGGCAAGCCTCTCCGTTGATGTTTCGTCAGTTTCATTCTTCAGGGACTGTCGTTCTATTTCAAGCTGAACAATTTTTCTGTCAATCACGTCTATTTCAGACGGCATGCTGTCCAGTTCAATCCTCAGACGGGAAGCCGCCTCATCTATTAGATCCACGGCCTTATCGGGAAGAAATCTGTCACTAATGTAGCGATTGGAAAGGGTGGCCGCGGCAATAATGGCGGAATCCTTAATTCTTACACCGTGGTGAACCTCATATCGTTCCTTAAGACCTCTGAGTATTGCTATGGTATCCTCAACGGTGGGTTCCTTTATATAAATCGGCTGAAATCTTCTCTCAAGGGCGGCATCCTTTTCTATGTACTTTCTGTACTCGTTAAGGGTAGTAGCACCCACGCAGCGCAATTCTCCCCGGGCAAGGGGGGGTTTCAACATATTTGACGCATCCACAGACCCTTCAGCGGCGCCTGCCCCGACCACGGTGTGCATTTCATCGATAAAGAGTATGATTTCTCCATGCGCAGCAGTTACCTCTTTAATTACCGCCTTCAATCTGTCTTCAAATTCTCCTCTGTATTTTGCGCCTGCTATCAGCGAACCGATATCCAGACCTACTACTCGTTTATCCTTCAGGCTTTCCGGCACATCACCATTGACTATGCGCTGAGCCAGTCCTTCGACAATAGCTGTTTTTCCTACACCGGGGTCACCTATAAGAACGGGATTATTTTTTTTTCTCCGTGAGAGGACCTGCATTATCCTTCTGATCTCTTCATCCCTTCCTATTACGGGATCAAAAGATGCCTTTCGGGCAAGCTCATTGAAATCAATAGCGTAGCGTTTCAAGGCTTCATATTTATCTTCGGGGTTTGGATCGGTAATCCTCTGGCTTCCCCTGATATCTACCATGACCTTAAGGATGTTATCTTTTGTTACACCGGCATTTTGCAGTATTGTTGCTGATGGGCTGTCTTTTTCATCGGAAATGGCGACAAGGATGTGCTCAACACTCACATATTCATCCGATAACCTTGTTGCTTCAGAGAGCGCGCTTTCAAAAATGTTATTTAACCTTGGTGTGATATAGCTCTGGGTGGCGCTCACTCCTTCGATCTTTGGCAGACTGTCCAGAATGTTTTCAATTTCGTTTTCCATGTTACTGGGATCAGCGCCCAGTTTTTTCATTATGGAACCTGCAATTCCCTCAGGCTGCCTTAAAAGTGTCAATAGAACATGTTCTACATCTATACCCTGATGTCCGTACTTACTCGCCAGGGTTTGTGCTTCCTGTAAGGCCTCCTGGACCTTTAATGTACATTTGTCGAGTCTCATATTTTCCAGAATCTCCCTTTATCCTACGGGCTTTTCAATGCTTACGAATATCTTTCCGTTTTTAAATAGACTGACTGTTCCCGTCGATTCAGATACAACAATTGCGATAGCATGTGTTACGCTTGTAATACCGGCAGCGGCTATGTGCCTGCTTCCAAGGCCCTTGGGAAAATCTTTGCTTTCTAAAGCGGCATTGAGGTGCCTGCCAGCCGTTACCAGTACACCATCATCTTTTAAGACAAATGCGCCGTCAATGGCGGAGAACTCTTTTATTGTCTCCTTTAAACTGGGGCTGAGAATATTGAGATCTTCTTCTTGATATCCCATGAAGGGGTTGATTATCATTTGTCTGGAGAGTTGCAGTACCTTTTCATGATCTCCAAGAATGAAGATTGTTCCTACAGAACGGCCTTCTCTCCCCTGAGCGGCCAGTTCCAGGGCGATGTTCAACACTGCATTGAAAACTTCGGGATATACATTTTCTATAATGTCTGTAATTTTTTCTGATGTGAAGATTTCAAATTCCTTGCCCACATCAATGATCATTATACTGTCCACGTATCCGAATTTGGGGATACCGGTAAGACAGACAAGCTTGTCTCCACTTTTGAAAAGGCCTGTTGCAATTCCCTTGGTTATTGCAATTTTTATCTGACCCACACGGGTCAGATTTACATCGGGAATATTTAAAACTTTCCCCGAATTTCTAAATTTCTTAGGTACCTCTGCGTCTCCCCTCGTTACCAAAATCGTGTCAAAACATGTTTTGTTATCTTCCGCCATCGGAAGATCAGATGATAGATCTGTATATAGCAATATGGCCTTGGCCTCTATCTCCTGTGCTATCTTGCATGCAAATTCCATAATTGGTTTGTTGAGAGCATCCATGGCATTTCCTTTCCATTGTTTGTGTCAGTAAGTTAACCATAATCTGCGCTTATGTCAAGAAATGGAAACATAACATTAGCATAGTTGACCGGGGCACATCCGATCGTAAATTGCAAATCAGGGTCATTCCCATATTTTGCGATCTAAAAGAAAGGGGTTTCTTCACGCACGAAAGCAAAAAAAGCTTGACTATTACAAAAAATAATTATAAAGTTCGCGGTCAGCTAATCTATGAACAGGAGGTATTGTAAAATGAATCTTCCAAAAGTTTCTGATACCTTGGATATATATATATCACAGATAAATCAATTTTCCGTCTTGAGTAGAGAAGAAGAATTTAAACTGGCGGTAAGGTATAGAAAACAGAACGATATGGAGGCAGCCGAAAAACTGGTTGTTTCAAACCTGAGATTTGTGGTCAAGATTGCCCATGAGTATAAAAAAAATTATGGAGTTAAGCTCCTTGACCTTATTCAGGAAGGCAACATTGGCCTCATGCACGCGGTAAAGAAGTTCGATCCTTATAAGGGGTACAAAGTCATATCCTATGCTGTCTGGTGGATAAGGGCGTATATCCAGAACTTTATTATTAGGTCATGGAGCCTCGTTAAAATAGGTACCACCCAGGCTCAGAGAAAATTGTTTTTCAAGCTGAATCAGACAAAAAGGAAACTCCAGGATCTTTCCCTTAAAAATCCCGAGTTCAGGGAAATTGCAGAATCACTGAATGTGAAGGAAACCGAGATTGAAGAGATGGATTGTCGTCTTAACAATCGAGATCTTTCCCTGGATACGTTTATAAATGATGAGGGTGAATCGACTCATCTTGATTATATGAAATATGAGGGAGACGATCAGGAAAAAGAGTTGATCAAAAAGGAAGAGGCGACTTTAGTAAAAAAGAACATAGATAAGGCGCTATCTAAACTCAATGAGAGAGAAAACTATATAGTAAAAAATCGGATAATGGCTGATGATCCCGAGACCCTCCAGATGATTGGGGACAGGTTCAGCATAACGAGAGAGCGGACCAGACAGATTGAAAAAGGGGCTCTGAAAAAGTTGCAGGCTGCCATTCCGTATTTTGGAAGCGAGACGGTGTTGTTGGAGGCTTAAAACACTTCATCAGTCGTAGCGAGATTTTGAAAAGAGGTATATTTTTCCAGGAAGGCCAGTTTTACCGTACCCACGGGACCGTTTCTCTGCTTTCCGATAATGATCTCTGCCATTCCCTTTTCCGGATTATCCTCTGACCTATTGTACACTTCATCCCTGTATATAAAAGCAATAACATCCGCATCCTGTTCAATAGCTCCGGACTCTCTTAAATCAGCCAGCTGAGGCCGTTTATTGGTTCTGTCCTCTACTTTTCTGTTAAGCTGTGACATGGCAACTACAGGAACATTCAGTTCCTTGGCGAGGGCTTTGAGAGAACGGCTGATCTCAGATATTTCCTGTTCCCTCGAGTCACTGAACCTCGAACCCCTCATTAACTGGAGGTAATCGAGCATAATTAAACCCAGACCTGTTTCGGCCTTCAACCTTCGAGCCTTTGCCTTCATTTCCAGAACGGTAATGGCCGGAGTATCGTCTATAAATATCGCTGCTTCGGAAAGTCTCCCTGCGGCGGTTGTTAACTTGGGCCAATCAGTCTCTCCGAGGAACCCTTTTCTGAGACGCTGAGAGTCCACCTTGGCTTCCGAGGAGAGCATACGGAGGGCAAGCTGTTCCTTGGCCATCTCGAGGGAAAACAGAGCAACCGGGGTATTCGTTTCTATTGCAACATGTTGTGCTATATTGAGGGCAAAGGCGGTTTTCCCCATGCTCGGTCGTCCCGCAATGATGATCAGGTCAGATTTCTGGAGACCTGAGGTGATGTCGTCCACTTTTTCAAAACCGGTTGGTACGCCCGTCACAAGCTCTTTTTTCTCATATAGCTTTTCAATTGTCCTGAAACTGTCCTTTATTATCTCTCTGATGGGGTGGAAGGCAGGCTTTATCTTGTTTTCAGATATTTCGAATATGGCGTGTTCGGCTTCATCCAGGACATTTTCTATATCTGCTCCCGTCGTATCGTAACTCTTCGTTATTATTTCAGTGGCTGTCCCGATTAGGCCGCGCAGAATCGCTTTTTCCTTAACTATTCTTGAGTAGTAAGCAATGTTTGCTGCGGATGGGACATTGTCAACCAGGGTGGCTAAGTATGATACCCCACCGACGCTATCGAGTTGATTCTTGTCTTTGAGAATATTGCTGAGGGTAATCAGATCGCTTGGCTCATTCTTTTCGTAGAGTTCAAGAATAGCGGAAAAAATCTTTCTATGAGATTCGCTATAAAAATCATTTGTAGCCAGTATCTCTAAAGCGTTGTTGATAGCCTCGTTTTCCAGTAAGATCGCCCCGAGGACAGACTGTTCTGCTTCAATATTCTGCGGTGGAATTTTATGTAAAGAGGGATCTATGTCTTTCATCTAAGTTCCCTATTCTTCTTCACCGATAACCGATACCTTAATTTCAGCGGCGACTCCAGGGTATAGTTTTATCTTTGCGGGAAACTCTCCAAGACTCTTGATCGGTTCTTCCAGTATTATATTTTTTCTGTCAACCTCTATTCCCTGTTCACGGAGTGCCGCTTCTATATCCTTGGTGGTTACGGAACCGAACAACTTGTCCTGTTCTCCAATACGCTTGGAGATGATACAGGTTACATCCGCAAATTCTCCAAGCATAGATTCTGCTTTCTCTCTTTCTCTTTCCGCCTTTTGTGCGATAAGTCTCTTTTCATGCTCTAAAGCTTTTATGTTCTTGTTGCTTGCTTCTATAGCCAACCCTCTCGGAATAAGAAAGTTTCTTGCGTAACCATCTGCAACTTTTAACTTGTCTCCTGTTTTCCCAAGAGATTCGACATTCTCTTTTAAAATAATCTTCATGTAAAAGCCTCCTGATTTATATAAAGTGATTCATCCTGAAAGGATAACCTTCAACCTTCATGCGGTATTATCTCTCATCTTTTTGTTAAATTTTCTAAAATCAACCCAGATATCGAACAAGCCAAGACCGATCACAAACAAGAGTAAAAATTGTTGGGCGAAGATTAGGAAATAGCATATTATTCTGATAAACTTGGGAACATTTTTCCTTTTAAAGAAGAAATTTATGATCGCAAGACCCTGAAACATATAGATGAACAAAAAAATAATCAGTAGATTCAGGGCAACAATTCTAAGCATTCCTACAGGGACCAATAACAAGATTGCGGATATTATTACAAACCAGATCATCCGATCGGTGACTTTCCAGTATGCAAGGTCACCAAAATCTGGATACCACATCCCACTTCTTTGAAAGATCAGCTTCCCTGCCAGTACATTCAGCCATAGTATAAAAGAGGTGCTTGTCAGGATAAGAGCAGGAAAGAGATTGATAATAGTCGTTATTATCTCTCTTGCATTGTCCTTGACCAGGTCAATCTGGTTCGAAGGTACGTCGAGTTGAGTATATAACCTAATATTTTCCTGAATACTTTCCGATATGTGAAATTCAATAATGCCCCATGGTGTTTTGCCTATTTTCATACTATAGTAGATTAGCAAAACAGAACATAAAGTTAGAAGGGCCGCTACAGAATGAAGAACAGTTTTTTCTATGGAGTAGCTTTTTCTCAGTATCTCCGAAAGAATCAGCCCCAGAGAGCCTGACAGAAAAAAGGGAAGAACGTTTGCCTCTGAACCCATAATTTTCAGGCTTATTGTTAAGACGACCAAAGAGACAATAAAAACAACCAAACCCTGTATTCTACCCAGTTTCGAATAATAGTAGAGGATTGGCAACGGTATTAATATTAATCCGATGGATCCGAAAAGAGGGATTGTGGCAGCAGACAGAAAGGCCAGTGAGGAAATGGCAATACCCCAAGAAAAATTTTTGTCAAAAATTTTACTCCTCCCTTCGTTCAAGGTCTGAATCCATTCCCCAATTGGCACTTTATGAAGGACATTAAAACGTAAAAGGATTAATTTTCGTAAAAAGTTGTACTATGCCGTGTCCAATTTCTGTTCCTGCTGTTTTGCCCGATATTGATCAACCGTCTTTGACTACGAAAGGTAAGAGAGCTATTGTTCTGGCTTTTCTGATTGCTGAGGTTAACTCCCTTTGATGTTTGGCACAACTTCCGGAAATTCTTTTCGGTATAATCTTGCCCCTCTCAGAGAGAAAAACCCTTAACGTGCCTGGATCTTTGTAATCGATTTTTATATTTGAATTGCTGCAAAATCTGCAAATCTTCCTTCTATGAATGAATCTTTTTCCTCTCGGCCTCGATCCATTAGGCTTTCTTCTGCTATCGTACGCCATTTTTTATTCCTTACTCTCCTTTTTCTCTAAAGGTTCTTCTGAGGTTTCTCCATCATCTGTGTCGTCTGCCGTATCTGTGTCTGGTGCGGGGACCGTTTCTGTTGAAGTAATCTCTTCTGTTGTTTCATCTGCCTCTTCGTCCTTGCTGGCGGCAGCTATTTCCTTTTCGATCTCTTCCAGATCAACCTTATCTGCTTTTTTTACGGACATGTATTTCAGAACCTTTTCATCAAACTTCATGTTTCTTTCCAGTTCAGCAACAACGGTTCTTTCGGCAACAAAATCCATCAAGATGTAATATCCTCTTTGTTGCTTTTTAATTGGGTAAGCCAGTTTTCTCTTGCCCCATTTTTCAATTTTAATCACAATACCCTTCATATCTGCTATTATTTTTCCGAACCGTTCAACCAGTTCGTCAATGGAATCATCAGGCAGATCAGAATTGGCAATAAAGATTGTTTCGTATCTCCTCAAATTGCTACCTCCTCCTGAGCACTTATTTTAAACAAGGAGTCCTCTTAATTAGATTTTAAAATGGTGATGTTATTATAATATACTTTTACATAAAGCAACATTTTTTCCAGAAATTTCAGAAATAATTCCTGGTAGGCGATGCGGGACTTGAACCCGCGGCCTCTGGTTCCGGAGACCAGCGCTCTATCCAACTGAGCTAATCGCCCATCAAGTAAAGCCGTTAGCATTCGATTGAGCTGATAGCTGAGTGCATCTTATATTTTCTTTTCTTAAATTTCAATTTATTTCGACAACACTCATCCGGGATAGGATAATCCTGCCACAATTTGCCTTGACGGATGAATTTTGTTCATGCTGTAGATATGAAGACCATGCACTTCATTTTTAATCAGATCTTGCGCCTGGGTGATTGCGTATTCAATGCCGTATTTTTCAATTTCTCCTGGTTTTTCTTTTAATTTATATATTTTGTGCTCGAGCTTGGACGGTATCTTGGCCCCACAAAGAGAAGCAATTCGATATACCTGTTTATAATTCAGGATTGGGAAGATGCCAGGGATAATCGGTACCATAATCCCTATTTTCGTGGTACTGTCCCGAAATCTATAAAAATCTTCATTATTGAAAAATAGCTGTGTAATAATAAAATCTGCGCCACTATCCACCTTACGCTTCAAGTTGATCAGATCAGCTTGAAGACTCGGAGCTTCAATATGACCCTCGGGATAACCGGCAACACCTATGGAAAAATCATCATTTGATTTTATAAACTCAACCAGTTCATTGGCATAACCGAACCCTCTTTCTGTTTTGATGAATTTGGTTTCTCCTTCAGGTGGATCACCCCTCAGGGCAAGGATGTTTTTCATATTCACCTTTTTGAATTCATCAAGAATTCTGGAAATGTCCTCCTTTGACGATTGCACACAGGTTAGGTGAGGCAAAACTTCATTATTAAACACGTTCTTGGCTTTAGACGCGATTTCTATTGTTTTCTCTCGTGTGCTTCCCCCTGCACCATAAGTAACTGAAATAAAATGAGGATTTAATTTTCCAAGTTCCTTAATTGTTGAATAGAGGCTTTCTAAATTTCCATCCCTGGTGGGTGGGAAAACTTCAAAGGAAAGAGTGAATTTGTTTTTTGAAATTATATCACTTATTTTCATAGACAGTTTCCTATCGTTTTTTTGTAAAAATGTCAATAAGGAGAACTGTTGTCAACACTTTTTCTATGCATGCTTGAAATCCTTTAATAAATCTGTTAAGTTTACATTGACACTTTAGAAATACCAACAGTTTTTTGGAAAAGGTTTCATATCTTAAGACATGATCAAGATAAAAAAAATTATCTTTTTGACAGCACTGTTTTGCATCATCCTACCCCTTTCTAATGCCTTTGGCCTAACGAAAATTCTTAACATAAGGCACTGGGCGGCTCCTGATTATACCAGGATTGTTGTTGATACCAGTAATGAGGTGCAATTTAGTGTAGCGATGACGGCTCAAAAAATATCTGTTGATTTCAAAAGGACTGCCTTTCCTAAAGCTATTCCTCACCAGTACATTCTGAACAAGCCAGGGATTCACAAGATAGTGGTAATGCCTCTCCCTCACCGTATGGTTAGAGTTGAATTGTGGTTGGACGGTAATGTTGAGACAAAGGTGTTTAGCTTAAAGAAACTTCAAGACAAGCCTGACCGCACAGTGATTGATGTCAAGCTTCCAGACATAGAAAAAAGAGAGAGTGAAGAAAGAAAACAGTTCAAGGTTTCAAGAAAGAATATAATTATAGTAATAGATCCAGGCCATGGAGGGGAAGATCCTGGAGCGGTTGGACGAATGGGAACAAAGGAAAAGGATGTTGTTCTTAAAATTGCGAGAAAGTTGAGAGATGTCTTGAACAAAAAAGCAGGTTGCCAGGCTTTTCTTACCAGAAAGGGGGACTACTATTTATCGTTTAAAAAAAGGTTGAAGATGGCAAGGGAGTATGGTGCAGATCTTTTTGTGAGCATTCACGCAGATGCTTGCAGATCCAGGAACTCAAGGGGGAGTTCTGTTTATTGTCTATCAACCAGGAGGGCGAGTAGTGAAGCCGCAAGGCTCCTGGCCAGAAGGGAAAACCTGTCTGACATTATAGCCGGTTCCCCAAACGGGCAAAATAACGACGAATCTGATCCGATAACACTCAATATGGTTCAAACAGAAACGATTAATTTATCAAAAAACCTTGGGTCCTCCATTCTTAGATATATTAAAGGAATAAATCGTCTTAAGTTTAACAAAGTTCAGGTAGCACCATTCATGGTACTCAAACTGCCCGAGATCCCTTCTGTTCTGGTGGAAACGGCCTATATTTCGAATCCAAAAGAGGAACAGCTTTTGCGTGAGCCTCAATTTCAGTCTAAAATGGCAAGGGCTATAGCCTCTTCCATAGTAGAATTTCTTCCAGTTTTTCAGCCGGCAAGTCCAGTTCGTATTGTAAAGAATGACGTGGAGACATCTCCTGCCGCGTCAACTCCAACGCAGGAAAATATTACATACGTTGTAAGGAAGGGTGACACTTTAGAGAAGATTGCCAGGAGACATGACACCAGTATAAGCGCCTTGTTGAAACTTAACAAGATGAGGCTCAAAGATAGAATATATGTTAATCAGAGATTAAAAGTGTTTGTTGCAGTACAACCCGGAGATTCTGAATGTTCTATCTATATTGTAAGGAAGGGTGACACGTTAGAGAAGATTGCCAGGAGACATGACACCAGTATCAGTGCCTTGTTGAAACTTAACAAGATGAGGCTCAAGGATAGAATATATGTTAAGCAGAGATTAAAAGTACCTGTTGCAGTACAATCCGGAGGTTTTGAATATTCTATCTATATTGTAAGGAAGGGTGACACTTTAGAGAAAATTGCCAGGAGACATGACACCAGTATAAGCGCCTTGTTGAAACTTAACAAGATGAGGCTCAGGGACAGAATATATGTCAAGCAGAAATTGAAGGTTCCTATTTGAGTTCTGGGAATTATATTCAATTTGATTTTATGAAAATCATTTGTTATGTTTCAATTACAAAACCGATTATTCATGAATTCAGTTCAGAGAAGGAGAGAAAATGGAAATGGAGAAACCTTTGGAAAAGTATACTGTAAAGGAACTTAGAGAGATGGCTCTCGAAATGGAGGGGATTGTTGGCGTCGGCGCAATGAAGAAGGAGGAATTGATCAATGCCATCAAGGAAGCAAAAGACATACCGGTCAAGGAAGTAAAAGACATATCGGTCAAGGAAGAAAAAGACATACCGGCCAAGGAAGAAAAAGACATACAGGTCAAGGAAGTCAGGGAGAAGCCTGTCGATAGTATAGTTGATTTGAAAAACAGAATAAAAGACCTTAAGTCAAAAATGGGTGAACTACGTGAAAAGGGGGATAATGCCCAGGTTATCTTTCTCAGAAAGAGGATAAACAGACTTAAAAAAAGGACGAGAAGATTGGCGGAGAAAACTGCTTAAATCACACCTGAGTCAACATGATAAAAATAGAGTGGAAAAGGTTAGAGACGGATCAATATCTGCCTCTAACCTTTTTTGTCATGTTTTTAAGAGCTTACTAAAAAGCTGCCGAAGTTGAAATAATTATCCCTACGGCAAAAATACCTGCCGCCAATCCCCACCCCGCCGTTACAAAAAGGGGTGCCAGGCCCAGCAGTAAAAATCCCACTGCAAATTTACCTTCTCCTTGTCCCATAATATCCTCCTTAATATTTTAATGCTTTAATCATTCACCTTTGTTACGCTGACGGCGGATATGACGGGTGTTTTGCGTGCAAATATGTTTTTCATTACAATACCAAGGACATCTACCTTGTCTCCCGCCTTTATCTCTTGTGCAGGTGAAGTAAACATAATCACCCGAATACCCCCGGTTTCATCTTTGACATGAAAGTGGGGTCTGTTCAGCCATTTAAAACTTATCTTCTGCACATCACCGGTTACCCTGACAATATTGCCCGTCATCCCCAGGGTAATCTTCGCTATCTTTGAAAATCTAGCTTTCTTACTGTATTCACCTGCCGCCTGCATATAGCTCCTGCGGCTCATCCAGGCCAGGGCCATCGGGATAAGCAGCAGCAGGATTAGTCCGGGAATGGCAAAAATCAAAAAACGTGAATCTCCGACCGTCATGTAACGGATAATCACCGCTACCGAGCATATAATAAATGTTATCCATGCAAGTGCTGACAAATTACACCTTTCCTAATCTGTAGGTACTTCATTTCTAAACATCAGGTAATAGGCAACTCCGATGAAGAGAAATCCACCGAAGATATTTCCTATGGTGACGGGCAGGATATTCCAGAACCACACGTCTGTCCAACTGAGACCACCGTTTCCTGCCAGTAATCCACCTACCTTTCCGATTACCGCCGGATACCAGTCGACCAGGAATTTGCCGGTGGGTAGGAAATACATGTTGGCCACGCAATGCTCAAAGCCTGAGGAGACAAATGCCATAATCGGGAACCAGACACCGAAAAACTTGCCCACGACGTTATCCGCGGTGATTGCAAGAAGGATTGCGATATTGACCAGGAAGTTACAGCCTATCGCCTTCAGGAAGCAGGACCACACCCCTGCCATTCCAACTGCCTTGTAAGTCAGTATCTTCCCAGCGGCAATATTTACAGCCGTCATCCCGAAGGCGTTGACCGCCATGGCGCCGTCCGCCTGACCGGTGACAAATGGGCCCGCTGCCATGATATAGGCATAAAAAAATGAACCGACTATGTTTCCGACATAGACCCATACCCAGTTTCTCAGTACCGAACCCCAGGTAACCCGCTTCATCATTGCTGCCATCGGTACGAGCATACAATCACCGGTAAAGAGTTCCATGCCTGTCAGGACGATTGCGATCAGTCCTACGGGGAAGACCGCGCCGCCGATAAGTTTCGCGATTCCAGGTCCCAGATTGGCTGATACTCCTGTTACGCAGACCGTACACAGTGCGCCTCCAATAGCTATATAAGCGCCTGCCATAAAACCTCGAAGTAATAGTTGAAATACTGAAAGCTTTGATTTGTAGGTTCCAGCATTAGCTACAAGACCTACCATTTTGGGTGGTGCGTTGAATGCCATACTTTTTATCCTCCTAACAATTAAGGTATTTTTTAGCTCAGTTTGATGCTTTCGCAGAAACTCCGTTGCCAAAAAAAATATCGGTTTTTCTGCTCGCAATAGTGCATTAACTGGCAAACGCCTCTTTTATCTCCTTTTTCCATATACAGAGTAACTTGCCGCCATGGGATTGACATTGAACCAGTTCCCACTCATTTTCCCCTTCCTGATCGAGCAATTCCTCCATCTTGTCGAGACCGGCTCCCGGCAGTTCGTGGACTATGCAGACTCCCGTTTCAGCACACTCGATTTCACTTGGGGGAATGACTGCATCCAGATCGACAATACTTGTTCTGTATTTCCATCGTGCCATGCTATTACCTCCTAAAAGTTTAATTGTTTTATCCTTGATGAATTCGTAAAAAGTCAAAATATACACAATTTTGTCATTCCCGTGAAAACGGGAATCCAGTTTTTTCAAGTACTTGTCCGTTTATGGATTCCCGCCTACTCGGGAATGACAGACTTTTTACGAAACTGTTCTCCCCTACGCTGCCTCAATCCTGACCGCGCAGACCTTATATTCCGGGATCTTCCCGATGGGGTCCAGCGCTGGATTTGTGAGCAGATTGACAGCGACCTCTCTGAAATGGAAATTCACAAAGATAGTTCCTTCAGGTGAGCGGCCGGTTACACTGGCCTTGGCCTCAATATTTCCACGTCTGGTGGCCACCTTTATTGATTTACCGTCTTCAATGCCGTATTTTTCCGCATCGGCAGGATTTATCTCCACCAGGCTTTCGGGATACCTTTCAGAAGGCCCCTTTGCGCGACGTGTCATGGTCCCTGTGTGGAAATGGTAGAGAACCCTGCCTGTTGAAAGGATCAGTGGATACTCGTCATCAGGCAGCTCTGCCGGCGGGATGTAATCGATGGCATGGAATAACCCCAAGCCACGGGTGAACTTGTCCTTGTGCAGATATTTCGTTCCCGGGTGATCCGTGCTCGGACATGGCCACGGTATGCCTTCCTTTTCAATCCGCTCATAGGTGATACCGGCGTAACTTGGAGCCAGTTCATTAATTTCGTTCATGATTTCCCTGGTAGAGGAATAATCCATTGCATAGCCCATCTTTGCCGCCAGTTCGGATATGATCTGCCAGTCAGGTTTTGCGTCACCAGGTGCGTCGACGGCTTTTCTAATTAACTGGACTCTTCTCTCAGTATTGCTGAATGTGCCGTCTTTCTCAGCAAAACAGGCTGACGGCAATACGACATCCGCAAGTTCCCCCGTTTCATTAAGGAAGATATCCTGCACGACAAGAATGTCCAGTTTTTTCAGGGCTTTTTCAAGATGTGATAAATCCGGATCGCTCAACATCGGATTTTCACCCATAACATAAAGCGCCTTTACCTTTCCATTCATGACAGCATCCGGGACTTCAGTTATAGTTATCCCCGGTGTCCCCGAGAGAGAAACACCCCATGCCTTTTCAAATTTGGCCCTTATCTCATCGCTGGCAACCGGCTGATAGGCTGGGAATACAACCGGAAGTGCCCCCATATCGCAGGCACCCTGGACGTTATTCTGTCCCCTCAGGGGATTTACTCCTCCACCTTCAATACCCATATTCCCGCAGAGCATGGCCAGATTGGCGCAGGATTTTACATTATCCGTACCGGTTGTATGCTGGGTTATACCCATGGCGTACAGTATGGAGGCACTTTCCGCGGAGCCGTACATACGGGCTGCTGTTTTGAGATCTTCTGCGGGTATCCCGGAGATTTCTTCCACATATTCGGGGGTGTACTTTTCCACCACCTTCTTCAACGCTTCGAAGTCTTCCGTACGTTCTTCGATATACTTTTCGGCGTGAAGGCCTTCACCGATGATTACATTCATCAATACGTTAATGACGGCCACGTCAGTGCCGGGTTTCTGACGGAGCCAGATATCGGCGTACTTCGTGAGGTCAATCTCTCTCGGATCGATTACAATCAATTTGGCACCATGTCTGCGAACCGCCCTTTTCACCTTGCTTCCTATGACCGGGTGGTTCTCAGTCGTGTTTGTGCCGGTTGCGAGGATAAGGTCGGTAAATTCTATTTCATCAATGGAATTTGTCATTGCCCCACTTCCGAATGCAGCGGCCAGACCGGCCACCGTAACGGAGTGTCAGAGACGGGCGCAGTGATCGACGTTGTTTGTCCCGATCACAGCTCTCATGAACTTCTGGAAAAGGTAATTTTCTTCGTTGGTACAGCGTGCGGAGGAAAAACCTGCAATACTGTCTGCCCCGTTTTTTTCCTTAATAGCTGTAAATTTTTCAGTTATGAAATCATACGCTTCATCCCAGGTTGCCTCTTTCAACTCACCGTTTTTTCTGATCAATGGGGTTGTCAGCCTATCCGGATGACTTACAAAATCCATCCCGAATCTTCCCTTGACACAAAGACTTCCATGATTAGGTTCGCCATATTCCGAATTGCCCGTGACCTTGACGATCTTTCCATTCAGCACGTTGAGATCAAGCTGACATCCCACACCACAATAGGTACATGTAGTGCGCACCTTTTCTATATCCCATGGACGTCCTTCAAATCTTGCCTGTTTGAAGGTCAGGGCACCGACCGGACAGACGTCAACACATTCACCGCAAAAGTAACATTCAGAATCAATATAATCAGCGTCAAACGCGGGTCCTACCCTGGCATGAGAGCCACGCATGGAAAAGTCGAGAATCTCATTGACCTGGATTTCATTGCAGACCCTCACACACCTGCCGCAGAGTATGCATTTATTCATGTCCTTCTGAATCATGCTGTTCGTATCTTCAATTTCATATCCGGGAGGCTCAATTTTAAATCGGGGTTCCTCAATTTTCAGCCTGTAGACCAGGTCCTGGAGTTCGCAATTTCCGTTGCTTTCGCATGTGAGACAATTGTGATCGCCCGAGGCCCACAGGAGTTCCACGACCAGCCTTCGGGCATCCAATACCCTTTCAGTATCGGTCTTCACAACCATTCCCGGATTCACCGGCATACAGCATGAGGCCACAAGCGTCCTCGCGCCCTCAACCTCGACTACACATACGCGGCATGCACCGACGTTTGTGGTTCCGGGATAGTAGCAGAGGGTGGGGATGTATATCCCTGCTTCCTTTGCGACTTCCAGAATGGTTTGGCCGGGTTTTGCCTCCAATTTCCTTCCGTCGATTGTCAATAAAATCTTATCATCCATTTCGCACTCCTAAGATAAAGGTTAAAGGCTAAAGGCGGAAGGCTAAAGGCT
>JAUVKS010000007.1 GCA_030596145.1 Pseudomonadota bacterium
CGCTTCAAAAATGACCGATACTTCATTTCTCGTGGGACCCGCCCGTGCTATCCAGGAATGTCATAAGCTGGCAAAGAATCGTGGAAAGATTGAAGGAACTGTTTTTGAGCCCCCAACAGCGGAAATCGCCGCTGTATTCCAACGTCAATCGGAACGCCTGAAAAACAAAGTAGCAGGTCAACTCCTGCGCAAGGGTATTCCCTCCTCTTTCATGAACCGGCTGGAAGAGATACTGGATGGAAAAGATGATAGGGAGGATACGGACGAAAAACTAAAAAATATATTTCAAAGATGCCTGACATCCTCCAAGACGTCATCCAACTTAGTTTTTCGTGGGCTCCAATATGCGGCCTATCTGTTTCTGTTTTTTCTTTTGCTTTTTGCCCTGGCAGGAGAAGGGGCATGGCAGAAGCTCTTTGAACATCCCGGGTGGCCCAGTATATTTAACTTCTTAGTAGCGGCAATTTACACTCTCTTCAGCCTTGCAGGTCTTGCAGCCCTGGGGAGTTATGCTCTTATTAATATCTTCCTTGGTTACCGTTTTTATGTACGCTACAAAAAGCTCTTAGAAAAAAGGACAACCAGGCTTCTCAATTCTTTTAAAAAAGACCTTATAGCGTTCTGGGAAGAAAAACTGGACCGGACAATAAATGACCTGACAAAGTTTGATGAGGAAGTGAGAATCAACATGTCTGCTATTTCAGAGCTGAAGGGAAGACGAAGACAATACTAAGATTTACGACCCAAGGCCTGATCCGTGAAATCACTCAATCTTTCCTTACTACTTGTCCAGGCCCTTGTGTTATCGAGTAAAAATTCCGACATGTTATTCACCATACAGCTCGGGCAAAGGTGAATCATTTTCATGCTTGCGATTTGCCGCACAATGAACAACTTCTTCGGGTTTTGGTCTTGCCTGCATAAAAAACACATGTCAAGAACATCTTCCTCATGTAATTCGTAGTAATCTTCATCATAGCATTTCATGGCTGATATCCTGAAGGCACTCTACTTGGGAAGTTCTAACACAAAGGTTGTGCCTTCCCCTACTTGTGACGTAACTTCTATCTTTCCGCCGTGAGCTTCCATGATCTTCTTGCAGAAGTTGAGTCCCAGGCCCGAACCTCGTTGCTTCTCTTCCTTTCCCTTTACCCTATAAAACGGTTCAAAGATAAAAGGTAGTTTTTCCTTGGGAATACCCGTTCCCGTATCCGATATACTTATACTGACATAGTATTCATCATGTCTGGCACGTATAGATACTTTTCCTCCACTTGGTGTATATTTTGCGGCATTGCCCATGATATTTGCGAGAACCCTCACCAGACTTTCTTCGTCACCGGTTACTTCCGGTATATCCTCCGAAATATCTGTCTCCATTGAAAGCTCTCTTATATGGTAAAGAGGAGTCATATCTTCTACACTCCGCATAATAATGCCGGGAATATCAACAGGTTTTTTCTCCGGCGTGAAAATACCGCTCTCAATATGGCTTATATCCAGCCAGTGTTCTACGAGGTCTTTCAGACCATGAATACGCTTGTTGCACCGTTCAATAATATCATTGGCATCTTTATCCAGGCAACCACCCGCTACCGTCCTGAGAGCCTCTAAGTATTGTTCAACAATCAAAAGGGGAGAGCGCATTTCGTGGCTTACAAAGGTAATAAAATTCTTCTCCATCTGCTCCTTTTCTTCCCTCAGCTTCCTTGTCTCTATTTTGAGGTTGCGGTGATCAAATCCGCGCATGGCTACAGCCCTTAACTGATCAGGGGTGAAAGGTTTGGGAAGGTAGTCATAAGCCCCCCTCTTCATGGAATCTACTGCGGAAACTATGGATGCATAACCGGTGATCACAATCAAGACAATATCGGATATATCCTTTGAGAGGACATCTATGATCTCTATACCACATATGGAGGGCATCTTGAGGTCAACAAAGGCTACGTCAGGCTGGATTTCCCTGGCAATCCTGACGCCTTCCTCACCATTTTCCGCTGTAACCACGTCATACCCGGACTTTTCCAGGGTCTGCCTGCACCCATCCCGTATGGATTCCTCATCATCGATTACTAAAATGAGTCCTTTATTAGTCTTCTCTACCATGTGTACTTATCTCAGCAGCCGTTTGACATGTTTGAGAAGGTCATCGGCCTTGACTGGCTTGTTCAGAACCATATCCACCTTTGGAGACTCATCTGGGGGTTCAAATGACTGGTACGGTCCCTGGAGATCAACGCCGCTCAGCATGATCAATGGCATGTCTTTCCCTGCCTCTACGGAACGGATCTTTGATACCACCGTGAACCCCTCACCCCATGTTTCCATCATCATATCTGTAATGGTAAGGTCGGGAGATACCGATTCCACCATTTCCACGCCGCTCTTTCCATCTTCCGCAAGAAAGACCTCGTACCCACCACTCTCAAGTATAATTTTGGTTGCCATTAAGAAATCATTGTCATCATCTATCAGGAGTATCTTTTTCTTTGTGCTCATGATCTGTTACCTCCATTATTAATCTTAACTCATATCAGCGCAAGGTCAATGCCAAAGACCAACAGACTGTATCTTAATAAATTGAATATCACGTGTAAAGAACTTTTCTTCATCAGGCACATCAACTTTTCTTGAATTCCGAGGCAATTGCCTCGACTCCGGACTTCGCGTCGCTAAAAAGCATACGTGTGTTTTCCTTGTAGAACAGATTATTGTCAATTCCCGCAAAGCCTGACGCCATGGAACGTTTCAAGACAATAACCGTCTTTGCCTGGTCGACATTGATAATCGGCATGCCATAAATCGGACTGTCTTTGCTCTCCCTAGCCGCAGGATTGACAACATCATTGGCTCCGATGACAATACAGACATCAACGCCTGCTATTGTCCGATTAATGTCATCCATTTCAATGAGCTTGTTATAGGGGACATTAGCTTCGGCAAGAAGCACATTCATATGCCCCGGCATACGCCCCGCCACAGGATGAATGGCATAGCGTACTTCGCTTCCGTTCTCTTCCAGGAGGTTACCCAGTTCGCTAAGAGTGTGCTGCGCTTGCGCAACGGCCATCCCGTATCCAGGGACAACAACCACAGAACCGGCGGCCTCCAATAGATAATAAGAATCTTCCGGTGTAATGGGTTTCACTTCACCCTCAATCTCCGAAGCTCCTTTTATTGCAGAGGCACCAAACCCTCCGAAAAGCACATTGGTAATAGAACGGTTCATGGCTTTACACATAACGTTGGTCAATATAATACCGCTTGCCCCTACAAGGGCGCCCGCAACTATCAAGACATTATTCTGGATCGCAAAACCTGCCGCGCACCCCGCAATACCGGAATAACTGTTCAACAGAGAAACCACGACAGGCATATCGGCGCCGCCTATGGGTATGGTTAACAGAATACCCAGGACCAGCGACATGATGACAATTCCGATGAATACCGCATAACCGGTTGATGGATTTATAAATAAAAAGGTTCCCGCCACAAGTGTTCCGACAAAGAGTACCCCATTTAATAAAGTTTGCCCGCTGAAGAGCATTGGTCTTCCATTTATGTATGTTGCAAGTTTACCCCAGGCAACCATACTGCCTGAAAAGGTAACACCCCCGATAAGGACGGCGAGAAAGATTGTCGTTGTTGTAAATAGATCGGAAGCAACCATAACATGATAGGCCGCCCAGCCGACAAGAAGACTTGTAATGCCACCAAGACCATTAAAGATGGCCACCATCTGAGGCATCTGTGTCATAGCGACAAGACGTGCCGACAGGGCACCAATGATACTTCCCACAATAATCCCTGCCGCAATCCATTTGTAATCGATGATCCCTTTGCTTAATAACGTCACCACCACAGCGAGAAGCATGCCGATTGCGGAAATGAGATTGCCTTTTCTTGCCGTGTCTGGAGAAGTGAGCATCTTTAAGCCGAAAATAAACAGAGCCGCAGCAACAATGTAAACTAAATTAGTTAGAAGATACATATTCATTTCCTTCCTCCATCCGTCTTTTTCTCGAACATTCCCAGCATCCTGTCAGTAACCACATATCCGCCAACCACATTGATTGTTGCGAAGATTACCGCCGACGTACCCAGTATTATGCTTATTAAACTATTCTCGGCAGAACCTGATGCCATGATAGCGCCTACAATGGTAATCCCGGAGATAGCGTTAGAACCTGACATCAGCGGGGTATGAAGTTTTGCCGGCACCTTTGATATGACCTCAAATCCGACAAAAATGGCAAGCATAAGAACCATGGCCATAGAAATCAGATAGATGCTTTGAGATGTAATTGGATCCATGTTTTTCTCCTTTACATAAGTTTTTTAAAAGTTTCGCTGAAGATCTCATTTTCGTGAGTAACCAGACAGCCTTTAATGATTTCGTCATCCAGACACAGTTCGAAATTTTTTGTTTCATCATCCCAATACTCGGTTATAAGACTGGTAAGATTGTTGGAGTACATCTGGCTCGTATGGATGGCTACACGGGACGGCATATTTTCCATGCCGATAATTGTTACGCCGTTTACGACAACTTCCTCCCCCCGTACAGTGCCTTCCACATTTCCACCGCTTTGTGCGGCAAGATCGACAATGACACTCCCATTTTTCATTGCGGCAACCATTTCTTTTGTGACGATCAGAGGAGCTTTTTTACCAAATATCTGCGCGGTTGTGATTACCACATCCGCCATGGCGCAGTGTTTCGCCATTTCCTGCCGCTGCTTATCAATCTGCTCTTCAGTCAGGGCTTTTGCATAACCATCTTTTGTCTGCCCCGTTTCTCCGAGGTCTATTTTTACAAATTTGGCTCCGAGGGATTGAACCTGTTCTTCAACAACCGGCCTTGTATCGAATGCCTCCACTCTCGCTCCCAGGCGCTTTGCCGTGGCAATTGCCTGAAGACCCGCAACCCCGACGCCTATCACGAAGACGCGGGACGGAGAGATAGTTCCCGCAGGCGTCATCATCATGGGGAATACCTTGTTGAGACGCTCTGCGGCGATAATGACCGCTGCATATCCAGCGAGACTTGCCTGGGAGCTCAATGCGTCCATTTTCTGGGCCCTCGTTACCCTCGGGATCATCTCCATACTTATGGCGCTGATCCCCTGTGAAACAAATTTGTCAAGAATTCCCTTCTCATTAAACGGGTCGAAATAGCTGATGTGAATGCTCCCCTCCCTCAACAGTTCGATTTCTTCAATGGGCGGCTTATGCAAACGCAACACCAAATCCGCAGAGGATAGAAGCGCTCCTCGATCCTGGTTGAGCGTTGCGCCGGCTGATACATATTCATCATCTGCATAGCCGGAAGGTTTTCCCATACCTGTTTCAACTTCCATTCGCGCGCCCAGTTTCACAAGTTGCTCCACATTGGACGGAATCAGCGGAACCCGCCTTTCATCGGTAAGATACTCTTTCGGAATGACAATTTTCATTTTCTGACTCCTGTTGTTTATGTTTTCTTTAACTGTTTTCCAAATATATAACTGCAAAGCAGATGCCAAAATATAACATATCGATTTATTTGGGAAAATTTGAATGGCTAAAAAGAAGTGATCATTTGAGAGGGGCAAAGCTCCCCATGCATGGGGAAGATGACCCCAACCACTGCATATGGCAAAAGGAAAAAATGAGGGGGAATAATTCTATTGGCAAGATATCTACAAATCGCATTTCGACAACATTGCTCTCGATAGCATACGCATATCTTGAAAATTCGGAGTCGAAGTTTAAAGCCGACAACTATAGAAAAACCTTGACAAATATTTTTAACTAAGTATTATAATTAGCGGATTCACTGAAGTCTTAGCAAATAAGATCAACCCTTATCACAAAGAAAGAGGGAATCATGGGCAGATTATAATAAAACCCCGTTTCTCAAATGGAGAGGTGGGGTTTGTTGTTTCCCCCTTCGAGATTATATTTCACGAAGCAAATGTAGATTCAACTCAATAATATATGTTCAAAGAATAGTGAAAGATATAGCTAAAAAAACTCAACTTACTGACTTTGGAATAAAGCTGACTGGTGATATGGATGGCGTTGACGCAAATACTTTGGTTGACGTACTTGGAAATCTATCTCTTGCCATTCATCAGATAAACGACGATATCCAGACTAACAAATCCCTAAAAATTACCATAAAGCATATTCAGCCAGGATGTTATGATATATTTCTGGCCATCAAGGAAACCCTAATTGATGCAATAATGCAACATCTGTCAACATCATCGCCAACCACATCAGCGGCTGAAATCGTTGGTATACTGTCAGGCATAATAGTTATTAGACAGTTTTTAAAAGGTGATAAACCTAAAGAAATAAAAGAAGATAAAAAACAAACAATCATTATTAATGGAGACGGGAATAGACTGGAAATAGACTCAAAGACATACAATGTATTTAAAGAAGACCAGGTAGTTGATGCTGCTATAGGCAAAAGCTTTGATACATTAAGTTTAGATGATGCAATTAAGAGTTTTGAAATCTATGATCAAAATAAGAAAAAACTTTGTAAAATAGAAAGAGATAGCTTTGAATATATGGCCCTTCCCTCTCCGGTGCCGGAAAACGATATAAGAATAAAACCGGAAGAGGCCATTTTGACCATATTCAAGGTAGTTTTTGAAAAGGGTTATAAATGGCAGTTCTATTATCAAGGAAACAAAATTAGTGCAGTAATAAAAGATGAGGTATTTTTTAGCCAAATAGATAAAGGCGCTAAATTTTCTAAAGGGGATAAACTTATAGCAGATATCGAAATTAAACAGGTTTTTGACAAAACGATTCAGGCTTATGTGAACAAGGAATATTCGGTCATCAAGATAAAACAGCATATTCCAAGGGATGAGCAGCTTGAATTGTTCAAGGGAGAGGAAGTGCAACTATGAAACTGGAAAAAATATTAGACAATCTAAACTCATTAGAAAAAAATTCATTTATTAAAATTGTAGACAATATTATTTCTAGTAATCCTAAGAAAATCAAATCAATTGAAAAAATATTGGCTTACACTGAAAAAGGTCTTAAAAGTGTTGATAATGTCTTTATTTCTAAAATATTCAACCTGATAGAGAGTGAATTCAGTCAGTGTATCCAAAATGAATTTGTGAATGCGACATCACAATTAGATATCTTGACTGATATCATAATTCGTGATGGAAATTGTATTATGAAACAAGATTGGTTTGCACGACTTTATGAAATCGAATTAAAAAATATCAATAAAAGAACTAAAGAACTTGAGCATTTATTCAAAGACAATAAAGCTGACATAAGCGAACAAAGAAAGCGTGATTATAGGATTTACCTAAAATGTATAGAAACAGCATATTATAACGATATTGAAAAGAATCGCGAGGCAAAGATAACTGATGATGAACTTTCAATTTTACTAACTTTATCCCGTGAACTTGAACTATCGCAGGAAGAAGTCAAGCTAATAAATTATATGATTATTCCGGCTAAAAAATTAGAAATCGAAATTATCCTTACTGAACTTAAAAACCTCGGAGTTATTTTTTATTCAAAGAAAAATAATACGGTTTATATTGCCGATGAAATCGTGCGAGTTTTACGCAAAATTCGTGGTAAAGAGGTTGCTGATAAATTCTTTAGACGGGTCTTACGCTTATTACGAGAGCCACAGATTAATCTTATAGCAAAGATGCATAATATAGATAGGAAACTCTCTGTAAATGAAAAAATAAAGGAAATTATAAATGAAGGTGTTTCTCTATCAGGTATCTTGTCAAATGAGATTTATAAAGAAAACGCCAATATAAATGATAAAAAGAAGTTTGTTAATGAGCTTTGTGATAAAGGACTGAACATTCAACCTGCGCTTAAAGGTGTTACACTTGATGAAAAAATTAAAAGTTTAATATCATATTTTGAATCAATTGAGAAAGATGAAAAGGTTGGTATTTCAATTGATGGTTATGAAAATTTATTGCTTGAATTAGACGCTGTCATTCCAAAGCTGAATAACCTTGTGAAATCAGAATTCCAGTTGCAGGAAGAGAATATCCTGAAAAGTGGATTTTTGCTGAATTTCAATATTAAGCCGAGAGATGTACTTGAAGTATTATCAACAGAGGATTTAGAAAAGTTCATTAAAATAAAAGGGATTAAATCCCGTGGAAATAATATATTAAATATTTTGTCTTCGTTTAAAGACTCCGAAAATTTGTACATCGAAAATTATGAAAACATAGGCTTCCGGGATTTAAATGCTCTAAAGGAAAATGGTATAAAAATTAGAGAAGCTGATTTAGGTTCAAAATTTGAAGAAATAACAAAATCAATTTTTACACAATTAGGATTTACTGTTGATGAAAAATTGAAAAAACAAATAAATACAAAAAAAGATAAAATCGATATTCTTATTAATCTTGGAAATAATGAACTAATCTTAGTTGAATGTAAAACTATAAAGGAAAGCGGTTATAATAAATTTAGTTCCGTTTCGAGACAGATGAAATCATATATTGCACTTGCTGAAAAGAATAATTATAGCGTAATAAAATCGTTATTAATTGCTCCTGACTTCAGTGATGATTTTGTAAATGATACAGAATTAGAATATGACTTAAATTTATCTTTGATAACGGCATCTTCTTTATTGAAAATTTTAGAAGGATTTAAAAATTCGAAAAAACATAAACAATTTCCTTTTAAATTATTAATGCGAGATGTTTTAATTAAAGAAGATAGAATAGTTAAAGCGATGAGTAAATAATCAAAAATGTAATTCAATTCTATTGCCATAGAACACATATGAGCCGCACCTAATCAATCCCGCGCCTCGCTTGATCTTGGCAGGTGAGCTTGAATATTCATCACATCGATAGTTGAGATATTTTTTGCCACGCATCGCCATTCTTCATTCATCTATATAGCTTGAATGTATGAAATCAATATCGTAACTTCGTTGTCAATTTTCAAATCGCATGTATCTGCTATATTGATGTAGGTTATCCGCGCTGAAAAACATAAATTTAAGCTCAATCCCCACCGTCTTCATCTTATAAAAAATGTAACCAGCCAAGTGGTCGTTTTGTGAATCACGTCTGAAAATTTGCATAGATCATAACGAAAAAAGGTTTTATAATTGCCGCACTGGTTCGAAAAAACTGGAATATGAAATCCTTATAAAAGGTTCTCACCAATCACATGATTCTACACATAGACATGGATGCCTTCTACGCCTCTGTGGAAGAGCTGGACAATCCTCAGTTGAAGGGCAAGAGCGTGGTCGTATCTGGACAGTCCGAGCGCAGTGTTGTATCTGCTGCAAATTACGAGGCAAGAAAGTTTGGAGTCCATTCTGCTATGCCGGTGTTTCAGGCACGGCAGAAATGTCCCGAAGCTGTATTTCTTCCGCCCAGGATGGGCCGCTACAAAGAATTGTCAGCAAAGATCATGTCCATTCTTTGCGAATTCTCTCCACTTGTTGAACCGAGTTCGATTGACGAGGCCTATGTTGATATTACCGGCTGCGAAAGGCTTTTTGGAGGGGTAAGAGAAATTGCCCTCAGTATCAAGAAAAGAATAAAAGAGACATTGAACCTGACCTGTTCACTGGGAGCTGCACCGAACAAGTTTCTGGCAAAAATTGCATCGGATATGGATAAGCCCGATGGATTGACAATTATTATGCCGGAGAACGTCGAACAGTTTATAGAAACCCTCCCGATTCATAAGGTCCCCGGTGTTGGGAAGAATACTCATGGTAAACTCAAACTGCTGGGGTTCAAGACCCTCGGCGATGTGAAAAAATACCCTGAAGAAATACTTATAAAAAAGTTCGGCAAATTTGGCCACAGGTTAATGGAACTTGCCGACGGTATTGACAGATCAGTCGTAATACCTGCTCCTGAGACAAAATCTGTAAGTACCGAAGAAACTCTTCTCGAAGATACAGACGATAAACTGGTGCTCAAGAAATATATCTTGAAGCAGGCTGAAAAAATCGGAAGAGAACTCAGGAAATTGGAAGTAAGGGCAAAAACTATCAGTATTAAGATAAAACACTCAGATTTTAAGCAGGTTACCAGAAGAGTTACTATTAAAAACCCGACACAATCTTCTGAAGTTATTATCAGGGAAACCTTTCAGTTACTTGAAAACTACAGGATGCCCAAGAAGGCAAGGTTAATCGGTATTGGAGCGTCCAACCTTGTTTTCAAAGCAGAACCAGTACAGATTGATATCTTTGAACATGATGACACAAAAAGCTCCAAGTGGAAAAAGCTGGATGAGGTGATCGACACCATAACCGACAAGTTCGGAACAGATGCCATTAAACGAGCAAGCCTGAAAGATCAGAAATGAATATGTTGTGAAATCTCATGATGGAGAGACGGGGTTTGTTCAGAACAGCTTAATGTTCTGTCTTTATGCTGTAGTTGCGTATCTTCATACGCAGGGTTTTTCTGTCGATGCCGAGAAACTCTGCCGTCTTGCTGATCTGGAAGTTAAAGTGACGCAGGACTTTTTCTATATGCTCCTTCTCAACATCTACCAGAGTCATCTTGCCTGAAAGAGAATCCACTACCGGAACCTTTACTCCTCCGTTCTGCTCGTAGTAGAGGATGTCGGAAAGGTTGACAACATCATTTTCACAAAGCACGCATAAACGTTCCATAGTATTTTTCAGTTCTCTGACATTGCCGGGCCAGTTGTACGAGATCAGCGATTTCTTTGCCTCTTCCGAGAGGCGTTGCACCTTACTATTGTGTCTCTTTTTATATATGTTAAGGTAATGTTGAGCAATAGGCAGTATGTCGGATTTGTGTTCTCTCAATGGTTTTATATCTATGGGCACCACTGATATCCTGTAAAACAGGTCTTCCCTGAATTTGCCCGATTCTACTTCCGCCCTGATATCCTTATTTGTGGCGGCTATGAGTCTAACATCTACCTTATCAGGTAACGAACTACCAACCCGTGGCACTTCCTGTTCCTGGATTACCCTTAACAGTTTGGCCTGGATGTTAAGACTGATATTGGAAATCTCGTCCAGCAATAAGGTTCCTTTGTCTGCCGTCTGGAAACGTCCCTCACGTGATTCAGTAGCTCCGCTGAATGCCCCTTTGACATGACCGAACAGTTCGCTTTCCATGAGGCTCTCAACCAGTGAAGAACAGTCAACCGGGACAAATGGTTTATTGCTCCTCTTGCTGAGGCCTTGTATGGTATGCGCGACAAGTTCTTTCCCTGTACCGCTCTCTCCTGTGATGAGCACCGTGCTGTCTGTCTGTGCCACCCGCTGAATGGTTTCCTTGAGTTCCTTCAAGTAATCGCTTTTACCGATCAATACGGAAAGGGTTTCTTCTACATTCCGCATATCATATCTGTCCAGGGCATCCTCTACCGCTTTTTTAAGCTCCGTCGCGCTGAATGGTTTTGTCAGAAAATTGTGGGCACCGTGTCTCATGGCTTCAACGGCCATTTGAATAGTTCCGTACCCTGTAATGATTATGACAGGAGCAGATATGGTGTTTTCATGCTTGAGCTTTCTCAGTATGTCGAGTCCGCTCATTCCGGGCATTCGTATGTCCAGCAGGACAACATCATAGATGTCCCTGAGCGCCATTTCAAGACCGCCGATGGCATCGCCCGTACTTTCAACCTGATATCCAACGCGAGACAGAACTTGATCGCAACCATCCCGTATCGATTCTTCATCGTCTATAACAAGAATTTTTATTGCTTTCTTAACCAACAAGAATAAACCCCTCTTTCTTTTCCCTGTCCGCATCACTGTTCGTTTCTGTGTCTGCAGGCAAGAAGATGTTAATGGTTGTTCCTTTTCCAGGTTCGCTTTCGACATCGATGAAACCGTTGTGTCTTTGTATTATCCCATAGGCGATGGATAGTCCAAGACCGGTTCCCTTTCCGGGTTCCTTTGTTGTAAAAAAGGGTTCAAAAACATGCGACAGATAAGCCTTGTCTATCCCCTTGCCTGTATCTGATATGGTTATTTTTACTGTCTTGGTGCTGGCCAATAGACATATTCTTTCTGTTTCTGTTTGCACAGCTCCTTCTTCGGTCACATCCGGGAACCTGCTGAGGAGCTTTGTCGTTATGGTAAGCTTACCCTCCCCCTCCATGGCATCAGCAGCATTTATAAAGAGATTTAAAAATACCTGTTCCAATCTTGACCTGTCTCCCTTTACATCAGGAAGGTCATCTGCAAGCTGTGTGTCTATCTTTATTCCAAGAAACATGGATTGGTCCTTTACCAGGTTCAGCGATGTGAGGGTGATATTGTTTATTTGAAAAGGCAGCATCTCACCGGAAGGGGTTCTGGCAAAATCTAACAGGTTCTGTACAATTTCTTTACACCTGTTTGTTTGATATATGATTTTTCCCATGTTTTCCCGTCCTTCCAGATTATCTTCGGGAAGTTCCTCGAGTACAAGGTTGCTGTATAAAAGAATTCCTCCTAACGGGTTGTTTATCTCATGGGCCACCCCCGCTGCTATCTGGCCCAGTGAGACCAGCTTTTCTGTTCTTGTAAGTTGCAGAAATGCTTCCTGCAGCCGGTTATCACGATCCTTAAGCGATTTGACCATAGTATTGAGCGCTTCATCCAGTATGTCAAACTCTGAGAATCTGTCGCGTGGCAGTTGGTAATCGAGATCGCCCGTTGCAATAACGTCAGTAGCTTCTTTCAGGATGCGTATCCTCTTTATGATGGTGTGGCCCAAGGCAAAGGAAATGACAAAGGCTATTACCATGCCCAGGCTTGTTATCCCTAAGAACATCCATATAGTCATCAACTTCATATCCCTGTATTTCGCTTCCAGTATCCCTGTGTAAAGCATCCCTATTATGTTTTTATTAATATCAAATATGGGGGTGTACGAGCTAATGTACCAATCGTTTACAACAAATGCCCTGCCTATCCAGTCTTTGCCTTGTTCAATAACTTTTTCATACACCTCTTTGGATACAATAGTCCCGATTGCCCTTTTGTAATTTTTTGTCATCACATTGGTAGATATGCGCACTCCCCCCTGGAATATGGTGGCAAAGCCTATATCGATACCTTTGTGCTTCTCATCATGGTATAAGGTTTCTTTTATCTTATCCACGATGGTATAATTTCTGTTCAGCAGGGTACCACCGACCAGAGCTCCCAGAAGATTTTGCTCCTTATCAACAATAGGATAGGCTGCTCTCAATACCATGCCCTCTGAAAGACGACTTTCCTTAACCTCAATGGACTGAGGAGTCTTTACGACAGCCATCTCAATCCGTGGAAAAAGCTTTGGATTCCCCTTCTTAATGCCCTGAAGCGGCATGAGTTCAGTGGATAATATGGGCGCTTTTTCTTCAAGGCATTTCCTTACAACCGGATCCCGGAGGATGTTGTCTCCGCTGATCTCAGGGTTAAATACCCTGTATAGCACCGTGCCATTTGCATCCACTAAAGAGAGCATATCAATGCGCATACCGGAATCTTTCTGGTTCCCTGATGGTTTGGTCCCCTCATGGATTAATCTCTTTAGCTCCTCTCTTATATGCAGGTTATTGGAGTCAATTGTATCGTGAAGAGGAAATCGTAATGCAATATAACGAATCTGAGATGCCAGTTTTTCCATATTGTAATTATAGATCAATTTTGCCGTGTTAATATCCTGTTGTACCCTTCTTTGCACTTCATTTACTGTACTTTTGTTCATTACTCTTATTCCTACAAGGGTAGCTACCGCACCGGTAAGGCATGTAGCAATCAAGAAACCCAGCACAAGACGCTTTTGCAGATTTACAGTGAGCAGTCTATTAAATAACTCTTTGACAAATTTCATGGTATATTCCTGTAGCGATACGTGAAATACACTTGCACTATAACACGGTGGAACGGACTTATCAATTGGTCTCAATAATCCAAATCCGCCTACTACAGTCCCTTCTTTACAAGATTACAGTTTGCACTTTTGAAAAGCTGATGAAAATCAGTATCCAAATGCAAAGGTGATTCTGCTAATACTGTTATCCCTGTACTGTTTTTCTCATCTTCGTACTTGAATGAAAAAACTCCTTGTGGCATAATATCACGCCTCGTTGACGATAGATTTGCTATTCAACGATCTATTTTTTTGTTACGCGAATTTGTAAAGGTTAACGAGGTTTTAACTTTCTTTGATACCATGGAGTATCAATAAATGTCCCTCTTGCGGAGATTCTCCTTGATCGACCTCGATCGGGGAGCAAGAATCTCTACCTTTGGGTAAAATACTTTTAGTTTAAGGAGGTTAAGTTGATGAGTGAAACACCTAAGGACATTATTGAAGAAGTAAAGGGGAAACTGACTGCAAATCCCGATGCAGGTGAGAAAGTCAATCTCATTTTACAGTTTGTTGTTAACGGTGAAGGCGGCGGCAACTGGTGGATTGATTTAACCAAAAAACCGGGAGAGATAGAGGAAGGCATGAATGAAGGTGCGGCATCCACGATAACCATGGATGCGACCGATTTCGTTGAAATGATGAAGAAGGAAGCTAACCCGATAAGCCTTTTTATGTCCGGTAAGTTAAAGGTCGAAGGTGACATGGCTGCAGCCATGAAACTTCAGATTATTCTTGACCTGTAACCAAGTAAAATCCACGGACATTTTGATACGTTTTAATAAAAAGAGGGGAGATGATATTGGAGAATGAAACGAATTATCTGATGGAGAATCAAGACGAGATCTTCCGGCTGGAGATTAAGACAGATCCGGAAGCCTTAAAAAGGCAGGCTGAGTGGTGTGGTATCAAGCCGGGGATGCGCGTACTCGACGTAGGGTGTGGACCGGGAAAAACAACCTCAATTATCCATGAAATGACCCAGCCGGGTGGAACCATAATGGGTATAGATTATTCAGAAGATAGGATACGCTATGCCAGGAAGCATTACGGGGGAAAGCCCGGAATTGATTTCCATATTCACGATCTTATGGATCCCTTCGATGACCTTGGTCAGTTTGATATTGTATGGGTTCGCTTCGTACTGGAATATTATCGAGCGGAAAGTTCCGATATTGTAAGAGCCCTGAAAGATTGCCTGAAACCGGGAGGATATCTTTGTTTAATTGATCTTGATTATAATTGCCTCAATCATTACGAACTAACCCCCGAAATGAGCGAACTTTTGCCTAAACTTATGGCCAGATTAGACGAGGAATACAACTTCGACACCTATTCAGGTCGAAAATTGTATTCTTATCTTTATGATCATGGATATGAGATAATCAAGTTACATCTGATGCCACACCACTTAATCTATGGAAAATTAAGAGATGCAGATGCATTCAACTGGATTAAAAAGGCGGAGGTAATCGCTACGAAGCTTGACGATCTGTTTGATAATTATCCTGGCGGCTATGAGGCTTTTTTTGCTGACTTTAAAAAGTTTTTCTATGATCCGCGACGCTTTACTTACACCCCTTTGATCCTATGCAAGGGGATGAAACCCATATCTGGTTAAATTATAATAAGAGTGATCAGAAGTAGATATCTCCATCTGTCTCCTTCTGATCATGGTTAAACTTAAACCCTTTTTCTTTAAAGAGTCTCAAACAAGCATCCACTACCTCAGGATCATAATAAACACCTCTATGCTGCAGGACCTCTTCTAACGCATTGTCTATTCCGCGTGATGGTCGATAAGGCCGGTGACTGCCCATTGCCTCTACTACATCGGCAACTGCTATAATCCTTGCTCCCAGGAAAATTTCATCACCGGAAATTCCCCTGGGATATCCGGAACCATCCATTCTTTCATGATGTTCATACACAGTTTGTGCAACGGGATACGTAAATTCGATATTTTTTAAAATATTGTAACCGACTTCAGGATGAGTCTTGATCATATTAAACTCACTCCTGCTTAACTGGCCCGGTTTACTGAGGATTTCAACAGGAATGTTTATTTTGCCCACATCATGAATTAAAGAGGCCATGCGAATCCCCTCAATATCATCTTCTGGCAGATTCATTTCTTCAGCAATAGCGCAGGCAAGGTCTGCTACACGCCTTTGGTGACCGGCCGTATAAGGGTCCTTTGTATCTACAACGGTTGACATGGCACCGATGGTACCTTGCATGGCCTTCTGTAACTTATCGAAATTCCTTTTAAGCTCTGAAATATCCTTCAAGGTTCCAACAAGACCTGCTACCTCACCAATTGCATCCAAATTGGGAGAACAGCTCATAGTGAAAAGCCGTTCAGATCCGTCTTTACTTAGAATTGTAGTTGTAATGTCTTTGATTGCTTCATCATTGTTCCTTATATTTTCAGGGGAACTAACAAGGTGTTCCACAGCTTCACTATTAATAAAGTCAATAAAGCGTCTTCCAATAACCTCCTCTTTCCTATGTCCTAATATGCTCTCCCAGGCAGGATTGACGTAGGTAAACAATCCACTGGTATTAAGCGTATAAATAATGTCGGGAGCGTTTTCTCCGAGGGCTCTGAACCTCTCTTCACTTTCCCTTATCATCTGGTAAGCTTTGGCATTGTTTATACTGATTCCAAGCTGAGTAGTTATTCCTATCAGGAGACTTACATCGCTCTGAGTGAGTGCTCTTTTGGACCGAAGATTATCGACCGCCAGAATTCCTTCTGATTGCCCTTCATATACAATTGGAACGCAAATGAATGATTTAACACCCATTTTTTTCGCAAATTTCAGGCTCCTTTCTGAAATATTTTTTTCAATCTCTTCAATATCATTGACCAAAAAGGGCTTTTGCTCTTTGAAGGCCAGCACAAACTGTCCCCTCGAACGAGGATTATCAAGGCTAAACGAAGTATTTTTTAGAAGGGTTTTCTGCTCCTTGTTATATCCATAACCGACAGTATAAACAAGTTGGGTCCTTTCCTTATCGGCAAGCATGATCATTCCTCGATTAAAGTCAAGCCGCTTCTCCAAAGATTCCGCTGCAAATTTGAGGAGTTTATCTATGTCCAGTATACTGGATGAAGCCTGACCAATCTCCCGGATTAACAAAGCTTCATTGTAGCGTCTGTTAGTCTGATTTATAAGCTCGTCGGCTGCGCTGCCTTGACTTTCAATATTTTGGACTAATTCTTTCTTTTCTAATTTTTCGGACCAATATAAAATTCCTGCGGAAGTGAGAGCATATAATAAGGTCGCAATAATCCAATTTACAACAGGTAGGACAAAAAATAGAGCTGAACAGGCTAAAAAGCCGAGTATTGAAAAATAGTTACCTATTTGCTTCCAAATAAAAGAAGGTGATTTTTCCCAGGTGATAATGTAGCGACAACAATCATCACCTCTGTGCATGCAGGCGGGGTGTTCAATATGGGCATATTTTGAGGTGAATACCTTGGCCGCCGCCTCCAACAGCCCGATCCGATTCTCACATTGATAGGGTTTTTCATTTACGCCCACTTTGGTTGTAAATGTCGCCTCTATCTTGTTTGTACCAATCCTTCTTGTCTCAACAGTAATATGACGACTCATAGTGGCACCGATCTTTTCCATCATCCAATAGGCTACCCTTGGGGAAAGGAAACCGGTTACATATTGTCGCAAAATACCAGATGTCTGGGATGAGGCAACGTAGCGCCCTGCTTCTCGAGCGATCGAGGGGTCGCCGGTTTTTTCTGTCACGGCATTATAAAAGCCGTCAACCTGCCGTTGAGTAAACCAGTGACCTTCGTCATCTACTTCATAACTTGTGATGCCTGATTTTCCTAGAATGGGATTTATCTCTATTGCGGGATGATACTTTCTCAGATATTCCACATAAGTGCTGATAATTCTGCTATTATACAAAGGAATATTATCCATGGAGATTACCTGAATCTTATCCTGAATTTTCGTTCCATGTATTCGAGATATTGATTCCCCGAATGGTGAAGATTTAGAATCCAAAGTTGATATTGCTTTTCAGAAGGCAAATTTTCTTTTTCAATATATTGGGAGGGATAGATTAGGAGAGGTACTTTGTCAATATTATATATCCCCGTCAACTGGGATACGGCATTAGAGAGTATACTCCAAGGCAAATGTTCCTCGTCAATGACTATAATCTTAATCCCATTTAAAAGCTCAGACAAGTTGATCCCCATATCCGATTGATTAACTATTAGAATCGCAACCAGGTTATTGTTGTGTTTCAGTGAATATATTTTACATTTCCTGCAAAAACCAAGTTTGTCATAGATCTCTTCCAGTGATTCGCCGTTCGAATTCCCCTCCTGCAGACCAAGAGCATCAATCAAAAGACCTCCTGAATGATGTTTATAGAAAAGTTCCAATTTCCAAAGATCGAGGTTTGAGCCTTCCTGAAGAACCCAATTGGCGGGCAGTTCCGTATTCATAGACTCGTTTGGAAACATGACATATGAAAAAAGGTCAAGAGAACTTCCCCGGGGGTCATCCAAATCCCTGGTAAAACCGCCAAATACGTGATCGACTATTCTATTGTTAGGGCGGAAATAGGTCATCACATAGTCCATCTTTGCCGACGGTAATCGGTACAAACCATTCATGTAACCCATAATTTGCTTCAATATCAGAAAACCGGTCAATTTGCCTTCCATTGGTCTGGCAGCATAGTGATGAATCAACCAGGCCCATTCATAGGCCCTTATCATGGCAATGTGACCGTATATCTGCCCATCCACTTCGTATGTAAAAGGAACGGCTACATCTTGGTTATCCAGGTACAGTTTCCGGTAAGTTTCCTTGAAATCTTCCCGGTAAGACTGAATAAGGTTGTACTTTTCGGGATAGATAAAACCTGTATCGAAAAAGAATTCCCAGAGTTCGTCCATATCAACCGTATTGGATATATAACAATAATGGTCCGCGACATGGCTTAGGATTTGGGTCAATTTATTGTAAGCTTTGATATCCATATCAAGAATTACAAGTCCGCAGAAGACTCTTTCTTCTTTCTCCCGGCGATAGATTACCTGGGCTTTACATTTAATCATCGCTGTACCGGAGTAGTTTATGGTCAGTTCAGGAACGATCAACCCGGGTACAAGGACTCCATCGTCGAGCTTCTCATAGACTGAAAATCCCGAATTGGAGATATCGAAAATTTCGCGCTGAATCTTTTTTTTAAAAAAAGGATGATTAAAGGTGACAGTGGGAGGAGGTGTTAGTTGATAACGGGGGCTTTGGATCTTTGCTTCTTTGAATCGTCTGATCTCATCTTCCTGAGGGGCAAGCACGAGTTCCTTTCCCGATAAATAATTTGCCTGACGAATGCACTGGCAATTACCTGAAAAGAGGATTTGTTGATCTTTCCACAGGTGAACGGTAGCTGGTGCATCCAGGTTGAACCAGTTAAAGGGTGAAGATGAGTCATGATCTATTCTAATACGGAAGGCAAAAGGACTGAAATCTATCAATTCTCCTCCGGTAAAAAATCCACTTTGAATCACCTCGGTCGAAATATCCTGACAGTCATGCCGTTTGGCCTTACGTTGGCTCACCTCATAACCTGTATCCGGAAGCTGCATGGTAAGGCATTCACCGTTCATTTCTTGAACAACGGCGGGTACCAGAATGATTGACTGACCGTCGGTGATGACAAGTTGCTGAAACAGATAGTCATTGAGTTTCAGCTCAGAAAAATCCTCATTCAGCCAGCGGCAAGTGACCTTATTCCCCATGCAAGGTTCGGGATTGACCTTTAAGAGAATCCCCTCCTCATATTTTGGATGTTTAAAGAAAGCAAAGGCATAATTATCCTTAAAGTGGAGATAGTTGAGGATGTTGAGCAACTTTTTCTGATCTACTGGGCGTGAGGATTCGAGACGATTAATCAGATCCAGGTTTTGGAACAACCATGGTAGTAACAGAGACTCTTTGGGGGAGATCTTCTTACTAGTTCCGACAACGACTGGGAAAAAAGATTTTTCTTTTGTTGCTTCCATTTTTCCCTCCTTCAAAGGGCAAAACATCAACTAAGACAAATTTCAATTAGAGTTGACAAGTGCCGCCTATTTTATGTCGTTAAAACCAACCCTATTTAAATACACCGTATATTTATGGAGAAAAGCTAAAGATTTCTTCCCTAATCTTTAGCTTTGAACTTTTCTCATTATAACAATGTCAATTTATTATGTCTATGAAGAATTTCACTTTCCCGTCTTTTTAGAATAAATCCCTCCTTCTATCCACTTTACAAGGGGAGAAATCACTTGTTCTTATCACTTCCCAATCCCTTTTTCTGCGTGCAAATTTCATCTTCAGTAAATAGATTATTTGGATTTTGGCTTATCCATGTAACCCTGCGTTGCGTAAAATGTCACCCTGTCAAAGAATATCATTATTCTCCTGTCAAGCTCAAAAGCCATATAAATATCAAGGGTTTTTTTCGAAATACCATGAGAGAGGGCAAACTCCCAGATGTGCTTTCGTAACAAACTCAGGGCGCTCAGAACCTCATGCAATTTAAATTTCTCTTTTCTTCTTTCTTTCCCAAGCCCAATGTAATAATCTCTTATATCCTTATCCGTGTAAACTCCTCCAAGCCATTTACTGAATTGTGATAGAATTATATGGGATCTTTCAAAAAGTTTCTCCCTGTCAAAAGATTGATACGTGGGAGTCGACCTGTTTGTTGTAATATCCTTCAGCCAGTTATGAGTAATCGTTTCCGCATTTTTTTGAATCACATCAACAAGTCTATCAGAAAGTAGGGCTTTCTTTTTCTCCAGAGTTTGACTCTCATCTACGGCAAGTGCGAATGAATCGACAATGGCCCAGTAATCTGATTTGTTTTTTATATAAGCATTAACCGCCTTCGTGTTTGAATCGAACGCAAGACGGGGCGTCTTATCAACAGGATAATATTTTACTCCAACCGTATCACTACCCGGCGAAAGTTCACCTCCGACCTGTATCACCTCAAACGTCAGGAAAATAAGATCCCCGTAAAAATAATTGCTGCAGGAATCTACATCAACAAGACTTAGTATCCTCCCTTTTATACCCGTCTCCTCTTCCAGTTCCCTCAGCGCTGCATCTTCAATACTTTCATCGGTTTCAGCAAAACCCGAGGGAAGACACCATTTTCCTTTGTAAGGCTTATTCAACCTTTTAACAAGAAGAATCTTTCGATCCTCCTCAAGTATAGTTGAAACAACGGGCAGGGGATTATCGTAAAAAAAGACGCTGCAGATTTCACAAAAGTCCCGAAGAATATCCTCTTCATACTCTTTTGTAATCCTGTTTCCGCAATATGGACAGAATAGTCTTTTCCCCTGTTTCACTGAG
>JAUVKS010000160.1 GCA_030596145.1 Pseudomonadota bacterium
ACGTCCATGGAAGAGATTTCAAAAGCCAGCGATGAAACCCAGAAGGTTGTCAAAACAATCGATGAAATAGCCTTCCAGACCAATCTATTAGCATTAAATGCGGCAGTAGAGGCGGCCCGTGCAGGCGAGGCAGGAGCGGGCTTTGCAGTAGTGGCGGAAGAGGTCAGAAATCTGGCGCTCCGCTCTGCCGACGCAGCCAAAAACACTGCTGAACTTATAGATGGAACAGTAAAAAAGATCAAAGGCGGTTCCGAGCTGGTGGCGCGAACCAATGATGCATTTGTCAAGGTTGCGGATAGTTCTTCCAAGGTAGGAGAGCTGGTTTCCGAGATTGCCGCGGCATCGAATGAACAGGCCCAGGGTATTGAGCAGACAAACACTGCCGTAGCCGAGATGGACAAGGTAACTCAACAGAACGCAGCCACTGCTGAAGAATCCGCATCTGCTTCTGAAGAGCTGAGCGCACAGGCAGAGCAGATGATGGATGTTGTAAGAGAACTGTCAGCCATGGTTGGCGGGAACAAGAACGGGGCTTCAAGCACACAGCAGACAGTAACCGAAAAGTATAGAATAGAACCTAAGAAAGCTCTTAGAAAAGTTCTTCCAAATTTTGCGAAAAAAGCCGGAGTCCCGGCAGTTCGCAAAACAGGACCAAAGAGCCAGGGAGAAGAAGTAAGTCCTGATCAGGTAATTCCTTTAGATGATAAGGATTTTAAGGATTTTTAAGTGCTCAGGCATTTAGTCTGTAAGCATTTAGGCTAAACAATCTGAGGTTAATATGATTAACTAGTAGGATGATTTCTAAATAACATAACAACAATCTGTCATTGCGAGGAGCGGAGCGACGAAGCAATCTCATTGTTTCCTGGAGATTGCTTCGGTCGTGCCTCCCTCGCAATGACGAAAAATCACAGTTTCTGGAGATCACCCGAATTTATTGAGAAGTTACCGCCTGATCAGGTAATCCTTTTAGATGATAAGGATTTTTAGCTTATGATCGAATTAAGTGATGTTGATTTTGAAAAGATACGCCGCCTTGTTTATGAACAGAGCGGTATCAATCTTCACGCCGGCAAGAAGGAACTGGTGAAGGCTCGCTTAGGCAAGCGTTTGAGAGATGGAAATTTCAGGTCTTTTGCCGAGTATTTTAGATTTGTTACAACAAAAGAGGGCACAGATGAACTGATCGTAATGATCGATTCCATTTCCACTAATCTGACAAGCTTTTTCAGAGAAGATAGCCACTTCCATAGACTTCGCGAGGTTGTGCCTGAGATGATGAAGGCAGCCGACAATGGTCGCTGTGTGCCAAATCTGAAGATTTGGAGCGCGGGCTGTTCGACAGGTGAAGAACCATATTCGATTTCTATTGCCTTAAAGGAGATTATTAAAAACAGAAATTCCAATCTAAAGATACTGGCTACAGATATTTCCACAACGACGCTCAGAGCTGCTGTGGCTGGTGTATATCCGAAGGAAAAAACAAAAAAAATTCCTCCTTTGTTGCTGAGAAAATATTTTCAGATTGGTCAGGGAAGCTGGAATGGGTACTATCGTGTAAAGAAGGATCTTAAAGATAGTGTAGAATTTATGAAATTTAATCTTATGGAAATCCCTGCTTTTCATGCTTTTAATAATTCGTTTGACATTATATTCTGCAGAAATGTTATGATTTATTTCGACAAAGAGACGCAAGCTGGTCTGATAAGGCGATTTTATGACTGTCTTAAGGAAAAAGGTTATTTGTTTATCGGGCATTCAGAAAGCCTGACAGGTTTGAACCACCGATTGAATTATATTGAGCCGAGTGTTTATCGTAAATAGGATAACTTTATGAGCCGTATTGTAGTAGGAGTTTCAGATCTGAAGGTAAGCGGGCGTGTTGAGGATGTATTGATTACTTACGCGCTCGGTTCCTGTATCGGCGTGGCCGTTTATGACCCCATAGTAAAGGTTGGAGGCCTTTTGCATTTTATGCTTCCCGATTCAACGATTGATTTAAAAAAGGCAAGAAAGATACCGGAAATGTTTGCCGATACCGGCATACCTTTACTGTTCAAATCGTGTTACAAACTGGGGGCTAAAAAGAAACGAATGATCGTAAAGGTTGCCGGCGGGGCCAATATTCTGGACAATAAGAACTACTTCCGGATCGGCAAGAAAAACATAACTGCTTTGAGAAAGATATTCTGGAAGAACAATGTGTTGATGGATGGCGAGGACGTCGGCGGAGATTACAACCGGACAGTTCATTTCCATATTTCTACCGGCAAAGTTGTTATTAAGAACTCCAGCAGGATTGTGCTGGAATTGTAAGGGGGCATCATGTCTTTCAATGTGCTGATCGTAGATGATTCAAACTCGATGCGCGCTGTTATAAAAAAGATTATTTCAATTTCAGGCTTCAAGATAGATCAATGCATTGAGGCGGTGAACGGGAAGGAAGCGCTGGAGGCGCTGACAGACAATTGGGTAGATGTAATAATGTCAGATATAAATATGCCGGAAATGAATGGTTTTGAATTATTGAAGAGGCTGAAGAAAGATAATCTACTTAAGGATATTCCCGTCATAATGATAACCACGGAAAGCAGTGAGAAACGTATGCAGGATGCTTTCAATCTGGGAGTGAAGGGTTTTATAAAAAAACCTTTCCTGCCCGAAGAGATTAGAAAAATTCTTTATGAGGTCATAGGTGTGAATGATGAAGGAACATATGAAGAAGATAGAGGAGATGACGAGGCATTCGATTTTTGAGGTCTTTGAAAAGATGTTTTATGTCTTTCTCGAACATTTGGATGGTGAATGTGGTGAATATGATATGGAGGCTGCCATAAGGTTTGAAGGTTTCATGAGCGGGGAGATCAGAATTTTACTTTCCATGGATATAGTGAAAGCTATGATTCACAACATGCTGGGTTTGAAGGAAGATGAAATTACCATACAGAGAATGGAAGATTGCTCAAAAGAAGCGGTTAATGTGATCTGCGGAAATTTTCTCGGTCAACTTGACAGCGCAAAGGTGTTTAATTTATCAGCGCCGATATTTAAAGAACAACCCGGAGACCTTGAGTTAACGGAAAATGCCTGCAGGATGGATTTTGACTCGGATGGTGGAAAAGTTGGACTGATAATTAAGGTTAAAGGTTAATTGGAGAGTGTGATTTTGAAAAAAATAAGAGTACTCATAGTTGATGATTCCGCTATTGTGAGGAAGATATTTTCCGAAGAGCTTTCAAAATTTCCCGATATTGAGATAGTGGGAGTTGCTCCGGATCCCTTTGTTGCCAGGGATAAGATTGTGAGACTCAAACCGGATGTGATAACCCTGGATATTGAGATGCCGAGAATGGACGGCTTAACCTTTCTCAAGAAGTTGATGAAGCATTATCCGCTGCCGGTAGTCATAGTAAGTTCCCTGACACAAAAGGGAGGGGAGATGACGTTGGAGGCGATGGATATCGGCGCTGTGGAGGTTATTGGAAAACCTGGTGGTTCCTATACCGTTGGAAATATGAGCGCTCAACTGGCGGATAAAATCAGGGCTGCATCAAGGGTGAGGATGACAAAGGAAAGTTTAAAAGAAGTGTCTGCTCATTCGAAGTCTGGGTCGATGAAAGCTCTTGCAAGGACTTCCAATAAGGTTGTTGCCATAGGCGCTTCTACTGGCGGAACAGAGGCATTAAAAAATGTCCTGTCCAAAATGCCCCCGAATTCACCCGGGATAATTGTGGTGCAACACATGCCGGCCAATTTTACAACGGCTTTTGCAGAAAGGCTGAATGGCCTCTGCCAGATTACGGTGAAAGAGGCCAGGAATAATGATTCTGTAAATACAGGAGGTGCATTACTCGCGCCTGGTAATTTTCACATGATTTTGAGGAGGAGCGGCTCCAGATATTATGTTGAGGTAAAGGATGGTCCGATGGTTCATCATCAGCGTCCAGCGGTTGATGTCTTGTTTAAATCAACTGCTAAATATGCAGGGGCGAATTCGATCGGCGCTATACTCACCGGCATGGGGTCAGACGGCGCTCAGGGTCTTTTAGAAATGAAACAGGCTGGCGCGAAAACGATTGCCCAGGATGAAAAATCGTCCGTTGTTTTTGGAATGCCGAAAGAGGCTATAAAATTGGGCGGTGTAGATAAGGTGGTGCCATTGGGCCGTGTTGCCGAAGAAATAGTAAAGATGGTGTGAAAGGTTAGCACACTTTTGGCTACTATCCACTGGCTAATAGCCAAAGGTAGCTTTAGCAGGTTATCACACCTTTAGCTATTAGCCAGTAGCTATTAGCTAAAGGTATCTTCAGCTCTAAGAGGTATAAATTATGGAATATGATTCTTTGATAAAGTCGATTGATGGTATAGCTTCCGACTTTTTATTTCTCGATGGCCGGGAAATCGATGTGCCTGCCGCAGGCGGTTTTCTTAATAAATTGGAGGGGTTAATAAAAGAAGCAGAGGCTTTAGAGACAGATCGGTTGAAAGTGGTGGCAAGTGGATTGAGCAGTCTTTTAGAGAAGATCGTTCTTGGACAAATAGAGGATGAAGAAGCGGGGTTCATGGCCTTTGAAAAGGGTATCACCCTGATGCAGGAGATCGGCCACAGCTTTAAGAACACTGGCAGTTACGAGGGTGATATTGAAACTTTTATGGAGTCGATTGCCGCGCTTACGGGGGAGCAACCAGCAACCAGCAACCAGCAACCAGCAGAGAGCAACGAGCAACCAGCAACCAGCAACGAGATACGGGACGACTCGCTGTTGAACGATTTTATTGTTGAGGGTCTGGAATACATTGATGAGATTGAAGTGAATCTATTGAACCTGGAGCAGGATCCCGAGAATCCGGATTATGTCAATGCCATCTTCAGGCCGTTTCATTCCATCAAGGGGGTGGCCGGGTTTCTT